>CAJVYT010000263.1 GCA_913009765.1 uncultured candidate division Zixibacteria bacterium | reverse complement strand
TACGAGATATATCAGTGTGACTGGAGTTCAGACGTGTGCTCTTCCGATCTAGCTATCAGAAAAATTAAAATTTTGAATTAAAAAAAATAATCTATTCACACCGATTAGGCAATTGTCATGTAAAACCTGACAACAGGATTTGACTTTATTCCTTTCTCATAGGCGATATTTTAATTAACAGAACATTTTTTATTTAATTTTAATACACCAATAAAAACCCAAAAGGCAATACCTTAAACCCTTAAAACTCAATCATAATAGGGCAGTGGTCTGAACCGAAATAATCTACCAAGGTTTTAAAACTTTTTATTTTTTTGATAAAAGATTGATTTGTAAAGAAATAATCTATCCTCCATCCAACATTTCTATCCCGAGCTCGAGTTTTCTGATCCCAATATGTATAAACATCTTTTTTATTTGGGTAAAGGTTTCTAAAAATATCTACCCATCCATTATCTACAACTCCATCGAGCCAAGCACGCTCTATTGGAAGGAATCCTGTATTATTTTCGTTTTGTTTTGGACGAGCAAGGTCTATTTCTTCGTGAGCAGTATTTATATCTCCACAAAAAATTATATTTTTGCTTTTTTTCTTTAATTTATTTACAAACTCCAAAAATGCATCATAAAATTCCAACTTATATTTAAGTCTTTCTGGGCCACCTCCGCCGTTAGGGAAGTATCCGTTAATTAAAACAAATTTTTTATAGTGAGCAACAACAATCCTACCTTCATCGTCAAATTTTTTAATCTTCATTCCATATTTAACTTTTTCTGGTTTAATCTTGCTATATATAGCTACTCCACTATAACCTTTTTTCAATTTTGAATATGAAAAGTAAGGATAATAACCCTTTAGATTTCTAGTTTTTTCATCAAGCTGGTCTGGTTCACATTTTGTCTCTTGAAAACAAACAATATCTGGATTATTAAAAGAAAACAAAGACATAATAAAACCTGGTAAATATAGTGCCGACATTGGTTATAGCCCTCGTGAAGGTGCATCAGGCGGTGGTACTGTATTAACTGTTGGGGCAATGAAAATCATGGTAAAAATAGGTATGGATCTTTATCTATCAGAGTATCCAGAGTTTGAAGGTGAATAATAAAAAACATAACAAAACGCTCAAATTCGTTCCGGCAAAAACACGCCTCCACCGGACGCGTGAACGCGCCGTTTAGCTTAAACGTTGAACTAAACCGCTACGCGGTAGCTTAAAAGATCTAGCCTCCCGCCGCTCATCGACCACACTTAGTTATACCAATACTGGTATTAACTAAGGAGAAGGACGATGACATATTTACGCCAACAAATGATTGATGCCATGCATCAGCGTGGTTTTTCTGGTCGGACACACCAAAGTTATCTGGCTGCAGTAAGCCATTTAGCAAAGCATTATCATAAGCCGCCTGATCAGATAGCTCAGCCACAGATACAGCAATACTTTAATTACCTGGTAAAGGAGCGCCACCTCAGCGGTGCGAGCTGTCGCCTGCATCTGAACGGTCTTCGGTTTTTTTATCTACAGGTATTGAGCTGTGAACAGTTTGATGTGCCGATTCACTATCCTAAAAAGGTACAAAAGATCCCGGAGCTGCTGACGCGGGACGAAGTGAAGAGGATTATTGATGCCTGTGCTAACAGAAAGCATCGGATGATGCTGATGGTTTGCTATGGTTGTGGATTACGGGTGAGTGAACTGGTGGCGATGCACGGCCTGCAAAGGTCGAAGAGAAGCGCAATGAGTGTGATCTCACATGGCTACCCTGTCCGAAATGCGAGCAGGGGCATCTGCTGCAGACCTATCTGCTTGAACCCGTCGTGTCGAGTGACTCGTTTGCATTTGGATGACGTAGCCTATCGGCCTGCATGAGAGTGTTAATGTTGGGTTGATTAGCAGGCAGTGGTCTGCCTGATGGGCAATTATGGTCAGTGACCAGAAAATACCTTAAACTGACAGGGAATTAGCTTATGAAGATCAGGCAATGGGTAAAGTGTTACGAAATATACTGGCTATGTATGGGAGGAAAGCACCCCCATACTTGCTTAATGGGCAGCGACTTAAGTATCCGCTGAAATACAATCCCCTTTATATAGAGCGTGCCAGCCTGATGGGCGGCAAAGTCCAACAGACATTTAACTGCCATGCTCCGCACAGCAGTCAAATGCTAAGATGTTAGACAATAAAAAAATATTGGTACACATATGGACAATACACATAACCCACATCTGGTAAGACAAACAAGACGAATCATGGTCTTTGCTGATGGTGAAAACTTAGTAGGTAGATATCAGGCCATGCTAGATCAGGGGTATGTACCTAGAGACGACATGTTTCATGAAAAAGATGTAGCGGTTTGGACGCCAGGATATACTAATCTTGCAAGAGATCACGAAATAATTCGGGTTACATACTATACATATATGGTAGGAAGTGTTGAAAAGATAGATTCTATGAAAGAATCTATTAAAACACTACGTTTTACTTCACATATGTCATCACCCTTACCAGATACAGTAACTCCCTGTATTTTTAAAAAAGAGGCAAAATCAAGAAAAACAAAGGGTGTGGATATTCAAATATGCATTGATATTCTTAATCACGTACATCGGAATAATGTAGATGCAATACTACTTTTAAGTGGAGATGGAGACTATGAACCACTTATTGATGAAGTGCTACGGTCTGGTGTTCAGGTATATCTTTCTGCATATGAAAGTGGTTTGAATCCTCGTTTAAAATACAAGGTAGACCGTTTTTATGAGTTAGGGGGAACAACGTGGAAAAGTAGGCCCAATGATAGTGGATAATTCGTCTAACAACCGCGTCAACATGGACGCATTTTTCGGTCGCTTCGCTCCCTGCAAATGCGCCAGTTACGCTTAACGTTAGCCACAAAAAGGAGAAAACTGTGGATCTCAAAGAATTCGTATCAGAAACCATAGTTCAAATAGTATCAGGAGTAGTTGATGCACAAGAACAAACAAAGGCTATAGGCGGGCGAGTTAGCCCAAGGCTTACGGGCGGAGAAACACATGGGTCGAAGCATGGTTTTCTTCCCGCAGAAGGTGGCGCAACTCAAATTGTTCAATTTGATGTTGCATTAACAGCAAAAGAAGGAACTGGAACCAAAGGAGGTATAGGTATTGTCACGGGTCTTGTTTCCCTGGGTTCAGCAGGCCAATCACATGAAGAAAATGCATCTGTAAGTAGGGTAAAATTTAGTGTTCCACTTTCACTTCCAAATGGCTAACACATATGAGCCGTAATCCTGTCAACAGGCATTAGTATTCTTTTCGGTTAACTGAATAACCAAATATAAATCAATGAGCAAAATCGACTACTTCATCTGTCAAGGTAGCTGTTAAGTCAGTCGCTTACAGCAAACACACACGAGGGTCTCTTAACACGGTCTCACCGCTGCCTGTTTTTTTGTCTATCCATAAACGTATACAGGGCCACTAGACATTCATCGGTTAACCTGGTTCTAGCACTATTCAAAAAGCGGGTTTACGCAAGCATTGCCTACCCAGTTAGTTTCAGGCTTAGTTCAGGTGTAAACGACTTTGTTCATTGCATTAATGCACGACAATAGGGTGTCTAATCAAAACGTCTGGCTCAGGTCATGAGATGTAAAAACAGAGTGTAGAGATGGCATATAGCCAGTTGCACATCATGTTTTAAAAACATTCGACCGTACTGTCCAGTTAGGTGTTCAGCTCACCCTATTTCGTGACTAACTCTTTAAGAAACGTGTCTCATCGAATACCGTCTCATTTTTCAGCATGAAATATACGCAGCGGCCTAGCTTATGTGCCAATGCAGAAAGTGCTTTAGCCTTGCTCATTCTTTTTTGCAGTTTCAATAAGTATTTCTGTGCTTTATCGTTACCACGCAGATAAAGAACTGCGGCTTCAGAAAATGCCCACTTTAGATGAGCATTACCAATTTTGTTCCCCTGTGTGCCATACGTTTTACCTGCAGACTCAGCTTTACACTTAACCAACCTGGAGTAGGAGGCAAATTTCTGTACTGACTCAAACCGGTCGATGTCACCGATTTCATAGATGATAGTGAGTGCTAGAATAGGCCCGATACCCCAGACACTTTTCAAAAGATGAAAATGGTTGGGCTTGTGTTGTTTTGCTTGTTGCTGAATATACCATTCCACTTTACTTAACTGCTCTGCATAACAGTCCAGGATAACCATATCTAAATTTATGTTTTTTTGTACAGAGCGTTCAGGAAAAGTCGATTTCAGTTGTTCACGCGCTTCCTTGTTCTTCAGGTTGACTTTATTGGGCGGCAGATTGTACTGGCTGGTGGTATTTACCACATGGGCTTTAAGATCAGCCCCATGCCGTACGATTTTCATGCGACGGCGTAGCAAATCACGGGTTGCCCGCATCTTTTTCGGGTAGACATAGGCCACTGGGAAATTGCCACCACGGATCAGGCTGGCAATCTTAAATGAGTCGATACGATCATTTTTCGCCTTACCACCATGAATGGCTTTCATGTACAGGGCATGACCCAGGATAAAATCAACGCCTATTTCATCACAGAAATCAGATACCCAGTACCAGCAGTGCATGCATTCGACACCAACAACAATATTACCGATATAAGGTTCTAGTAGTTGGAGTAATTTATCTGGATCTGCCGAAATCTCTTTATGGAGGCAGGTGTTGCCATCCTGATCGATGATGCAAACATAGAGTGATCTAGCATGTAGATCAATACCACAGTAATAAGGGTGTGTGTTATTGTAGAAGTTCATTGAGCTTTCTCCGTTTGGTTTGGTTACCTCTCAGTTTAGCTCATCGCTAATCTGGAGGGGGAGGCTCAATGAGTATCAAGCAAGTCAACCAGACCCAAAAACACGTCGCTTCGCTCCGGTTTTTGGGCAGGTTACTTTGAACGTTAGCTGTAATAAAAAAATCTTGCCAAATCATGGAGTGATACTATACTATCACTCCATGAAAACAGAACTCGTAACAACGCTTAAACGCCAGGCCACAAAGATTCTAGCTGAGCTACATGCATCAAAGGAACCTGTGTTAATAACAGAACATGGGCAACCATCAGCATATCTGGTTGATGTCAAAGACTACGAATTAACACAGAATCGTATGCTTATATTGGAAGGAATTGCTCGTGGTGAAACGTCAATATTAGAAAATCGCACATTTACGCAGTCACAAGCAAAAGAAAAGATGAGTAAATGGCTCAAGTAATTTGGACAGAACCAGCATTACAAGATTTAAATGAAATCGCTGAATATATAGCATTAGATAAACTTAGTGCCGCTAAAAAGCTGGTTCAAAACGTTTTTTCAAGTACTGATCGGCTTGAAAAGTTTCCAAAAACTGGTCGTAAAGTGCCTGAGCTACAAGATTCACGTTATCTGGAATTAATAGTTAATCCATGTAGAATATTTTATCGAATTGAAAAAGATAAAATATACATACTTTATGTAATGCGAAGCGAAAGAAAGCTGAGAAACTATTTATTAGATGAACGCACGAATCAAAGTAGCTAACAAAATGCTCAAGTACGTTCCGGCCTTCGGCCTCCACCGGACGCGTGAACGCGCCGCTTAGCTCGGCGTTAGCATACAAAAAAATCACATTGACTAGCTATAATCCATTGGATTATACTCGTGCCTATGCAAACCATAGTTGAAATGCCTGAATTTCAGAAAAGATCCGAAAGATTACTCAGCAACTCAGAAAGAATTAGTATTATCAATTATCTAGCAAAACACCCTGCCTCTGGGGACATCATGCAGGGTACAGGCGGTATTCGTAAATTACGGTGGTCTGCCCAGGGCAAAGGTAAAAGCGGTGGTGTTCGAGTTATCTATTACCATCACAACGAATCTCTGCCATTATTTTTACTAACAGTATTTGGTAAAGGTGAAAAAGCAAATTTAACCAAAGCTGAGAGTAACGATCTAGCTAAAATTACTTCGTTACTTGTTAAATACCTAGAGTTTAGAGTTTCAGAGGAGAAAAAACCAACAAAAACCCAATAAAAGCTTGACATAGCGTCGGCAAAATTGTTGCCGCGCCTTGTATGACTTTTTAATATTTATACGCAATACAAGGCGCGGCCTTCAGAAGAAAACTATCCCTTCTGGAGGCCGCTATGAACGCAAATGGATATACACGTATCCCTCACGAACTATGCTATTGGATAACATTTTTATGCAAAGTTCTACCCCTAAGATCAACCGGAACGTTTATTGAGCTATTGATTGGCTCCATGCTCACCCCAACGGGGTTTGTTACCGATGCCTATTTGATGCTGAATATGTCACGGCACTGGACCAGTTACT
>CAJVYT010000262.1 GCA_913009765.1 uncultured candidate division Zixibacteria bacterium | reverse complement strand
AGATCGCGCAGCGGTCGTTTCTTTACCCCATCGCCACCGCCCGTCTGACCCATCCGATAGTTTTGGCGTTACTTCTTCAGAATATTCGTCTGATTTAATTAGACTGATTTTTTGCGTATTTTTGGACACAAATATCGGGAAAAACATATTTGGACGGTCTTCTCTTCTAGCTCCAGAACCACGTTTCCTAAGCCCCTGCAAACGGTATTTACGCCCGTTCTGATCTTCCTTTGGATAATCATCAAGATATTCTTCAGGAAGCGGAACCCCATATGACTCAAACTCTCCTTTTGAATACCCCAATAAGTAATTGTGAGCGGTAGCTAGATACTTATCGTCACTTCTCCCTTTTAGATTGCTAACAACTGACACACATCCGACTAGATTTTCTTCACCAAATATTTCGTTACAAATATTTTTCAGGCTACCCAGCTCAGTATCATCAATCGAAACAAACACAACCCCATCATCTCTTAAAAGACTTCTGGCTGTTTTCAAGCGCGAGTACATCATATTCAGCCAGTTGGTGTGATACCGACCTGAACTCTCCGTATTTGAACTAATTTTGAACCCTTCATCATCCTTTTGACCGGTATATTTAAGGTAAGTATCCAAGTTGTCCTGAAAACGGTCGGGATAGATAAATTCCTTGCCAGTGTTATATGGCGGGTCGATATAGATCATTTTGATCTTTCCCGCGTAACTCTTCTGTAAGAGCTTCAGAACCTCCAGGTTGTCACCCTCAATGAACAGGTTCTGCGTAGTATCCCAATCAACGCTTTCTTCAGGGCAGGGACGCAGAGTGCCTGTTGATGGCGTCAATGCTATCTGGCGCGCCTTCTTCTTACCATGCCAATTGAGGCCGTATTTTTCCTCGCCCTCATCAACTTCGTCACCAAGCAACTGCCGCAGCGTGTCAAAATTCACGCCATTTTCTGTGAAGGCTTCAGGAAAAGCGCTTTTCAGCACCTCAATATTTTCTTTCACAATATCGAGACTTTTTCCTTCTTCCAGAGTGACTTTCTTCATTGTGTTTTTGTTTTCCATACTGACCTCTTAAATATTCTCTTTAATCTGTTCGATTTGGTCATCGATCTGCTTGATTTGCGTATTCATCTCTACCTGCTTACCCATTTGTTTTTCTTTTTTTAATCGGGTTGTTATTTCTGCTTTGGTTGAATTGAGATTTTCCAATTCTCGCAGACAAGCAACTCTATTAGAATTTCGTTTATCTTCTGCTCTATCACTTATTTCTGGTTTATATAGTTTATACGCCCCAGTGTAAGCTGCACAATTCAAAGCAATAACTCTATCTAAAATACTTTTATAGAATGCTAGGAAATTAGAAAACAAAAAGTTGTTAATGTTACAGTCTGCAAGGAAGTCTGCCTGTTGATCTGTCGGTTGATCAAGATTAATCCAATCAGTGTCATAGTTATCTTCAACCACCCATTTTTCCTTATCAGACTGATTTATTCTTTTTTCGGCCAAACTGACACATAGAGTATTCTCAAAACTGAAAAGCAAAACAAGCGGATATGGAATAGAGCGCTGCATAAAGGACGCTATTCGTTTTGCTCGGCCTGGTGACAATAGATCTACATGTAAAACTGCAACTTCCGGGTAGTCTTTTTCATCGTCCGAGTAAGCCGAGATATTTATCGTCGAAGGCTTGAGGGTATAGAGCCATCGTATTTTATCGACGTCCTCTTTTAACGCCTTTTTATCCGTCGCATCGAGAAGGCCATTTTCCAAAAAGTCTTTCTTGTAAACTGGCTTGTTAAGTTCACAGGATTTTGGAATAGAAAGTTGTTCGAGGAAAGTATCGATCATCGTACCCCCTCATTTTCCATGGCTTCAGTAATAATGAGGTATGTCACGACTGCAAAGTCTTCTATACCCTGGCTGCTGGTCGCCGTAAGAACGGTTCCACCCTTAGTAAACAGGCTTTGAACGCCTTTTTCTTCACTTTTACCAGCAACGTTATCTACTGCTACAGCCAAAAGGTGCTGATAGTGCTCCATATCAGCCCCATGTTTAGTTTTGGTATTCACCTCTTCAATAGCGTTCATATCAATCTCATCAGAAAGAAACGCTTGTTTCTTCATGAGATCGAGTACTTTTTTGCTCTGGGTGAAATTTAGCTCCACCGCTGCATCGTCTGTCACATAAACCATAAAGTAAGGAGCAAGTGGATAGTTCTCATCAACCTGCACAGCATGTTTCCCGTTTCTTATGTTCTTCAAACAAAAGATTACTCCTGGTTTTAACCCTTCTGTTTTTAAATCGTTATCCAGCGTCACTGCTGCGTAAAAACCGTTTGGGGCAACCTCAAGCGCCTGAATGTTTTCCTTCATATAATCCGACAAATCCATGCGGAAGTCATTCAAAGTCAAATCGGTGATTGATACGCCTCCGGCTATGTCCTCCAGGTCAACCACTGCCGTTTGTAGTTGCTGGAGTTGCTTCCGCCGATATTCAAGATCATTCATTTCCTGACTGTTTTCATCTATGACGTTTTCTTCGCCTGTAGCAGATATATCCAGAAGCACCATACGGCCAGATACTCTGGCCTCCAGATTGATATATTCATCAAGCTCAAGATTCGGCCAGAAATTAACGAGTTGAATCTGTGTATTTTTGGACCCAAGCCGGTCTATACGCCCAAAACGTTGAATAATTCTTACGGGATTCCAGTGAATGTCATAATTTATAAGTGTGTCACAATCCTGAAGGTTTTGACCCTCACTGATGCAGTCTGTAGCGATGAGAATATCTATCTCAGAAGTTGCTTCCGGGTCTATTTTGTCTCTTTCCTTCGAGACTGGAGAGAAGGCTGTGAGAATGTCGTTGAATTCACTGCCGACGCCGAACAAGGTCGTTTTATTACCACCACCGCCCGTTATGATCGCCAGGTGAACTCCCAGTTCTTTTTCAACCCATTCCGATATATTTTCGTAGAGATAAAACGCCGTGTCGGAAAAAGCTGTAAAGATGATTGCCTTTTTATTTCCTGGATTGATCGGGTTGTTGATTTTTTCTTTTAAGGCTAATTTCAGCTTTTCAAGCTTTGCGTCGCGATCCGGTATAATTTTATAGGCATCTTTTAGAAGCTTTTCAAGAAGCGTCTTGTCTTCTTCCAAATCCTGCTTCCATCGAATCAGATCTGTGTCTTGAATCAAGACCTTGATCTTGTTGCCTGCCATCAAGTCAGCGAGTTCAGAAGAGTCAATTTCCACTTCCTCAATACTCAGCTCTTCAATTTCTTGACTTGAATGGTTTTCGATTTTCCCTAGCAGCTCGTCCACCTGGGCCAATAATCGTCCTACTGTTACAGCAAAAGAACTTATTGAGCTTTCCATTCTCTTTAATAGATTGATACGCATGAGGTGAAGCAAGCTTTCTTCACGGTCAATTTGCTTGAATATTCCTTTACCTTCACCTACCTCCATAGAATAGCGTCGATCATATTCATCGCGCTTATCTGCGCTTACATATTTCAGAGGTGAATATGCAGCCAAATGTAAGTGGCGTATATCCCGATTTACTTCAACAAGAAATGGATAATCCCCTAGTGAATCAATATCAGTTTTTATGTTTTGCGGAGGCAGTCTATGCGGGAATTCACCCATTTCCGCCGTACCATAGTATTTTTCTATGTGCTTGCGAGAACGAGCAATTGTTACAATATCCAGAAGCTTGAAATACCCGAAACTCATACTGCCAAGCAATGAAGCAACAGTACGTTCATCAACAGGTCTTTTTACCCATTGGTTAAACTGTTTCTGAGCATATCTCAGCGTGCTATCTATACTTTTAATCCCATTATCAGAAAACGCATCATCTCTCGCCTCAGTAATGAATGCCACTTGATTTTTAAGATCGTTCATCCGGTTATTCACTGGCGTGGCCGAGAGCATTAAAACTTTTGTTTTTACACCAGACTGGATAATATCTTCCATTAATCGACGGTAGCGTGTCTTAACGCCTTTACTAGGATTATTGTTCCGAAAATTATGAGACTCATCGATAACAATAAGATCATAGTTTCCCCAATTTAGCGTTGCCAGATTTATTTCACCAGAGAGTCCACTTAATCGGTTTAAATCAGTGTGATTAAGGACATCGTAATTGAAACGGTCACCGGCAAGCAGGTTACGCTTGTCATTAATCGTATACATTGTCCAGTTGTCTCTAAGCTTTTTCGGACAAAGCACCAGAATCCTGTCATTACGGAGTTCATAATATTTTACAACCGCAAGAGCCTCGAAGGTCTTACCAAGACCCACGCTATCTGCAATGATACAACCGTTGTGTTTTTCCAGCTTGTCTATTGCCCCTAAAACTCCATCTTTCTGAAATTTGTAAAGCTTGTTCCATACAAGAGTATCTTTAAAACCTGTTTTAGTTTTTATAATATTTTCTTCATCAATATCTTCGATGAGGTCTTTGAAAATATTGTACAAGGTTAGGAAGTAGATAAACTTTCCAGACTGATCTGAAGCTATAAATTCAAGTTTTTTCCTGAAGTCGTCCTTAATATCTTGGACAGCATTGCTGTCAGACCAAATATTATTGAACCAGTCGAGAAGTTGATGGGCTCCATCATTATCTGATATACCCATGTTCATTAGGTAGGTATCAGATTCCGCATCTCCCAATCCTGTTGCAGTGAAATCAGAGCTACCCTGTATTGCAAAAGATGACCGTTCTCCGTTTTCGACATGAAATAGGTTTTGATTAACTTTACCTTGGTCAACTAAGGCTTTCACTTCTACTTTTCCAGAAAGCCATTTTGCACATTCTCTGGCGATGTGTTTTTGATCAAGTTTATTGATTAGTCTTAGCGCCGCTTCAGAGCCAACCAATGATTGAGGCTGGTAGTCATCCCAATCAGACAAGAGAAGCCTCATACCTTCCACACGATTTAGCTCTTTCCTTAAGGAAGCGTAGCCATGGATGGAAAAGAGACTTGATAATACGGACAGCCTGGAACCAGCCAAGAGATTTTTCCTCAACTCATTACCTACATGCCCGTTATTTTTGTTATCTAATAACACCGGTAACTCAAACCCCTATCTACTCTGACTCTTTTTGCTATTACTTTGCCGATTGATCCACTCTTCTATATCGAATTTCCTAAAACGCCAGCTACCACCCACCTTAAAGCCAGGCAGTTTGCCCTCTGCTACAAGACGGTACGCTGTTTTCTCAGCCAGCTTTAAATATTTAGCGACCTCTTTTAAGGTCAGAATTTCATCAGTCATTATTCAACTCATCAACTAGCATAATGAGAGAATAAAGGAAAATTGAGGAACCTGCAATAATCAGTTATTCTGAGCAGTGAAATTCATGGAGTTAGCTACAGTTCTAACGAGACGAAGGGAAAAGGTAAAGAGTGTCAGAGAGTCAACAACATGTAGATTTCGTAAAACCAAGTGATGCAAAATCCTGGTCTTTGTGTGCCCGCAGGGTGTGGTTTGATAACCACCCGCCAGAAGGACTGGAAATTGAGATAGGCGAATTCGACCAACTTGTGATTGCCCTTGGACTCGCGCACGAAAAATCTATTCTGGAAAAGTTAAGCCAGGACTACGAGGTACATGAAGCTCTCTCGGTAGAACACACTATGGAGCTAATGGAACAAGGCGTTGATGTAATCTATCAAGCCCAACTCCTGGATGAAGAAGAAAGGTTTATCGGCTTCCCTGATTTTCTCTTTCGGCATGAAAGCGGCCAATACCAGGCAGCCGATGCCAAGCTTTCTCTAAGTGGAGATAAAAAAGAGATTCAAGTTCAACTCGGATTCTATCGGAGAATGTTGAATAACGGGCTACCGGCCATTGTATTCCACGGAGATGGTGGTCAATCTGAGATAGGTGATGAATCTAACAAAGTCGTCAATCGGTTCGTTACCGAAATGCGTGAACTAATGGACGCTCATGAAATACCAGTAGTTCACTATAGCCATAGCAAATGCAAAGCTTGTCCCTATTACGGTGTTTGCAGACCAGGCTTTGAAGAAAAAGAAAGTTTATCCCTCATATATGGCATTCAAGGACGTGCGGCGGCAGGCCTGGAAAAAGAAGGTATCCTAACTATTTCACAGCTTATAAGCTCCAAAGCCGAAGATGTTCCGGATGTTCCTTACCTGAAAGGCACTGATAAAAAGCATAAAGCGATATTGCAGGCTAAATCATGGAAAACAGGTGGGGTCTTTCAATTAAATGATGTTTCCCTTCCTGAAGGAAGCTGGGTTCATTTCGATATTGAAGATAATCCTCTAACAACGACAGGCGATAAACATGTTTATCTTTGGGGGTTTCTTGTCCCTGGATATACAAATAATGATTTTGAGC
>CAJVYT010000261.1 GCA_913009765.1 uncultured candidate division Zixibacteria bacterium | reverse complement strand
CATCATTGCTAACTATTACGGCAGGACGTTTTTTCCTAATCTCTCCGCCGACTGAGGGATCAAAATTAACCCACCAGACCTCACCTCTTTTCATGCGCTATGTCCTTAAAAGTTGTTTCTGCCCAATCCAGGGCTTCTGCTTCTCTCTTTTTGTCTTTTGACATTTTGGAGTATGCCAATTCCAGATTTGGGCGAACTACGTGTGGGCGTACCAATTCCTCAACAAATTTGCTGATCTTGCGGGGGGCGATGGTCTTATGAAGACCTTCATAAACTTCCTCATCTATGGTTATGGTCAACTTTTTTTGCATTGAAATCCTCCTTTCTATATACGTATAGTATACGTATTGATTATGGATATGTCAATGGCCGGACAAATAACGGGATGGTCTATTCTATGGCGTTGAAATGTCTGGTTATCAACTCCCATTTATTACGATATTTCATAAGCTCCTTGGGCCAGATAGCACAATGGGTAGATTTAGGGTTTCTGGGCCTGACGCCGCCTTTGTAGTTTTTAAGGAAATGTTCCTGTAAATCCTTTACGGTTAGTATAAAAAATTCATCATACCCATCCGGCTTGAGAAAGACGAAAACACATATAAGGTTTGGATTGGATACTTTCTTCTTCCCCTGGATGACTTGCCTATCGCTGTCAAATTTGATATCAAGAAATGAAGTGGCAGAAAACTGCCAAGAAGGTCCATTAATTGTTTTTACCTGAATAGGTAAGGAATGACCAGAGAGGTCTGAAGCGAGTAAGTCATAATCAGGGATATTGCCGGCGAATGGAGTGGCGAGGATGCCAAGTCGTCCAAGTTTAGCGACTACCAGATGTTCGCCAATCTGACGGGTAAGCTGTGTGTTGTATCCTTGTTTCATTTAATTATTGGGCTAACGCCCCGCTGACTGACGAACGGTGTATTTGTAAAGGCTTAAATAAACCATAAAATATTAACTACAAACAAATTTAAAAAAGCTCTCGCAGGTAGCTCGTTCAAGTCCAGTGGGAGGTTATACGATCATTTTATTCAAGTATACTTTTAAATATTTCTGCTAAAAAATGAATTAACACAAAAGGAATAAGTGCCACTAATAATGAACCTCCCCAAATAATGCCTTTACTTAATTCTTTAGCCTTGGGTAATATTTTAATTACAAATCTTTCAACACTAATCCATGCTCGAAAGAATACTATAATTGCTGAAAATATTGCTACGATACGAACGATAAGTGAGTTAGATTTTTCAGCGATAGCCCAAAGTGCAGCAGTTAACGTAACCCATTCGATCCAAAGAAACCATTGACGTGCAAAATCATTATCTATAATTTTTTCAAAAAACTGAGATACTCTATCGTACCCTTTATCAAACCAATCAGCATCTTTTGTCATTTCATTTATTAATAATCAGACGTATAACGTAAAAATAAGCGGTGCGTGCCAGAAAGAAGGATAAAATGAGAAAAGCTAATAACAAACAAAAAACTTCTGAAATCAAAAAAGAGTCCTGTGGCACGCATCCGATTCATTGTCTGGTTATGTGGGTTCTTCATGCCTTTTTTTGTTCGACTTTAAATATCGGTATCGTACACTCAGCGAGGGAGGCAGAGGGGCGTCGTGTTCCGGTTAATCGACTGGTAAATCAATCGAAGCTCGCCGCTACGACTGCCGCCGCCGTATTGTCTCTTGGTCTTCGAGCAGTGGGTATTTGCTTTCACCAGTCTGAACACCCAAAGTATTCGAGCCAACTAAAACAATACACCCTGCCACTCCTCAGGTACGTCGTGATTTTATTTATCACGGCGAAACACCTCCTTTGGAGGGGCATTCCCCTCGCTGAGTGCACCATGCCTTTTTGTTTATTAATACATAACGTAGGACTCAGCCCTGCGGTACGCATGGGCTGTAGTGACTGGTTGTGTGGCTTTTATTTCTTTAACCCCATAATTTGGATAACAGAGCCACCAGCAGAACTATCAGATTCAATCATTGTGTGCAACACTCCACAATGTGGATGTGGACATTTAATGTATTCTGTTCCTTTTTCTGTGATGAAAATGGGGCCTTCTTTTGATGCTATTCCCCAAGTGTCTTTCCCCATCGGAGCTATTTGGTACATAACTTTGCTACATGCGTGGCAATTAACGTCTTTCATATTTACCTCCCGGAGGTTAAGATGAGCAAGTTTTCTATATGTCCTTTGTGTTATCCAAAGAAACAAGCATTATTTGTTGATGCTAAAGCTAAAGTATTATTTTGCCCAGTTCATAAGGTTATTGATTTATCAAAATTTAAACACAACGCCTGAGTCAGTGATGCAGACCATGACACTCATAATCAAGCTGAAAGACAATTTGCAAACCATAAACCAAACAAAAGCCAAACCGTCACCGCTGGTCTGCATTCACTGCACTCTGTTGTTAGGGTTTTGTTTCATTTTGGCCTGCATCAGGTGTTGTTTGTTGCCTGAAATCTGGAATCTGTTGTCCCTCAATACCACATTGTTTATCACCAGCAATAATTAATAGATGATTGTATCTTTGTCGATAGGCAGCTACTTCCATCTGTTCGGCCTTGCTAAGATCCATAAATAAGAGCGGTACGAGCAAAAAGAAACCAGTAACACCAAGCACTACATTTTTTCCGGTTTTTTCAGTCTGAGGTATGAGGCGCTGTATTTCACTCTGAATGAATACCATCTCCTGCTCGAGTGCCTGACATGTCTTCTTGTCGTCGCCGTACTGTTGAATCATTACGGGATTTGGTGCTCTGCCTGCACAACCAATGGTGAACGTTGCTATGACTAGCCATACTAAACCTATCTTTAACTTCATGTTGATCCTCCTATAGTGGATGTTTTTACCATTCCCTAACGATGAAATGAGGGGTGCGGAATGATAGGCAAAATGATGATTAGAAAACGTATTTTTAACGCCGACCAAACGATATTGAAAAGAGCACTGCTATTCCGCATCCCACTCCATTGTTTTGTTATACATTTTTATTAAGCTTTTCAAATACGGCTTTTTGTTGTTTAGAATATTGACTTAAACCTTTATCACCATCAGTAATTAAAAAAAGCATATTTTGTATTCCCATATAATTCGAAGATTTTTCAATACCATTTTGAATCAAATTTGCTGTTTCATTAATGCTTCTACCTTCAATTACAGATAATGCACCATAATAAAACGGATATAATTGTTCATCTGTGTATTTATATTTTGTGCTTTTATCTTTATTATATTTTTGAGTACATTCTTTACACCAATGCATCAACATATTTGAATAGCCTAAGCCACCGTCAAGAAAATAGAAATCATGCTTATCTTTTTCTTGATTACAATTTTCACAAATCATAAATCATCCTTGTTTGTATAACGCCTGCGTGAGTGATGCAGACCATGAAGCACTCTAAAGTGCAAAAAGACAATTTGCAAATCATAAACTACAGCAACCTAAAAAAGATACCGCTGGTCTGCATTCAACTCCACGTTGTTGTTATACTTCCTCTTTTTTATTCCTGGAGCCAAAATATATTGCTCCGCTTTTGTCATACCAAAAAGGAATTTCCAATGAGTGTAAAACAAAACGCTTCACTAACGGTTTTAGATCATCATTTAGCATATCGATAATATCTCTGATAATAGAATCTATAGTGGCTTTAACCTCCAAAACATCTGTCATAACAAGGTTAGTTTTTTGTGACGGCAACACTCCTTTTCTGTTCTTGTCAAGATCACATGTGTAAAGGAAACCGCTTTCGACAAACGTGACGCTTGTCAATGAGTCAGCAATCTTTGCATGAAAGAGAAAATTGCGAGAGTTCTTCAAACGAGTCAAATCTGCAAAGAAGGAAGCTTTTTGATCAGTCTTAAAACCTTTGCATGTCGAAGGCATTAATAATATTTTTGTGCTGATGTCTAATCTTTCATTTAATTTTTGCCGGTCATAAAACTCAGATCTTATTTCATCTTTTAAAAATGCATAATAAAGGATATTAATAAAACCTTCCAACGCCATGAAAAAGTAAGATATCGAAGCTGCATAGTACATGCCCAACCCCGGTCTAAATCTATCGATATGGTCTTTTTGCTCATCTGTCAAAGAATTTCGAGCGTCATATTTTAAGACTTCATCTCTAATATGCTGTTCATTGGCATCAGAATAATTCAGCATTAGCTCACCACTCCGATAATTGCTCAAGTAAACATTACTCAACAAGGATAGCTTTGTGTTGCCACCAGCTTCAAACTCTTTTCTAATGTTAAATATCTGACCTTTTAATCTCTTTGCCTCTCTCAATAAAGCATCAACAAATTTGATCCCGTCTTGTTCCTGCTTACCGATAGGCACAGATGCTGTTTGAGAGCAAACGAAATCTATTTTTAGCCGAGTATGAACGTCTTCAGTGCCAGCACGAATAATATTGCCGGAGGTTGTCTTGATAAAGTAATACCATTCTCTTCCAATAGCACTAACTGTGCCGTCGGGAAGATTTACAATTGAATCTTCATCATATTCGATTTCAGGCGGGCCATAGTTTTTAATCATCAATCGATGATAGAAAACAACTTCATATTCATTGGTTTCATCACATCTATGCTCAATCGAAAACAGCTTATATTCTGCTGGAACACTATCACTTCTCACTCGAGAGTATTGATAATGAAGCGGAGCTATGGATTTAATTTTGTCTTTATTTGTCATAATCCGGTATGACGTACTCTTGTTTGCCTATTCTTATGTCTTATGTATAACATATTAGTAGACGAAACTCGTTTTTTTCGCCTTTTGAATATTTCCGCTAAAAATACCCGCTGTCATAACCATTTAATTTTTATAGGAACGTGATCACTTGACATTCGTAATTGCTCCTTATTATCATGATATACGAAGTTCGTTTTTTCTGAGTTTATTGTCATTTTAAGCATTTGAGAGGGACATGTCATGAAAAATAATAGTTTACCTGAATTCCAGAAATATCTGCGTTCAAAGAACCTTGTTAACGAAAAGCATATCACGTTTTATGTCCATTGGGCAAGCAAATTTTTGGCTTTTTCAGAGAGTAACAGAAATCTCAGTCGCGATCTGCAGGTTCAGAAGTTTTTGAATTATTTGAAGGCACAAAATAACATTGCCGACTGGCAGATCAGACAGGCGGATGATGCCGTTCAAGTATTTGCAAATCAATTTTTAGATGGTGAGGAATTAGAAACGGTAATCCCTTCTGATGTTTCCAAAATCATTGAAGAAATGCGGGAGGCTTTACGTATTAAGCATTATGCATACCGGACAGAGCTTTCATACATAGACTGGACTGAAAGGTTCTATGATTATACTGTAAATTTAAAGAAGAAAGATTTACATACCGGTTTGGACTCTGCTGACGTAAGGGATTATCTAAGCCATCTTGCCCTGAAAAAGAGGGTTGCCGCATCTACGCAGAACCAGGCATTCAATGCCCTGATATTCCTTTTTCGTCATGTGCTGAAGATAGAGCTTCGAGACCTGAACAAAACAGTAAGAGCAAAGCGGGGCCAGAGATTGCCGGTGGTGTTTACTGTCGATGAAGTTCAAGAACTTTTCAAACATATTAAAGGCGAAAATCTTCTCATTCTTAAGTTGATATATGGTTCAGGACTTCGGCTTATGGAGCTCGCACGCCTGAGGGTAAAAGACGTTGATTTTGGCTCAAATCTGATAATTGTCAGAAACGCCAAGGGCGACAAGGACAGATCAACAATGCTGCCTGAATCTGTTAAGTCACAATTAAAGCTGCACCTGGAGAAAGTAAAAGAATTGCACGAAGAAGACCTTACTGCAGGGCACGGTGAAGTCTATATGCCCGATGCCCTTGACCGCAAATACCCCCAGGCTTCAAAACAGTGGCACTGGCAATATGTGTTTCCTTCATCCAATCTCTCTGTTGATCCCCGGAGCAGGAAGATAAGACGTCATCATAAGAGTGATAAGGCTATTCAGATCTCCATGAATAATGCGCTAAAGAAGTCCGGGATCGCAAAACATGCTTCAGTACACACTCTCAGGCATAGCTTTGCAACTCATCTTCTTATGAACGGTGTGAATATAAGGGAGATTCAGCAATTGCTGGGGCATAAAAATGTTGAGACAACCATGATTTACACTCATGTCATGAGAGATATGACAAACGCGCCTGAAAGCCCGCTTGATATACTGCAGGGAAAACAATAATCAGGTGCGTATGGTATAAATAAATGGTGGGCAGTCGCAGAATCGAACTGCGGACACGAGGCTTTTCAGGCCTCTGCTCTACCGACTGAGCTAACTGCCCTGTTTAAAAACCAGATAGAACTATAACCCATATTTTTTTTTGTTGTCA
>CAJVYT010000260.1 GCA_913009765.1 uncultured candidate division Zixibacteria bacterium | reverse complement strand
TTCAGAACCAACAGGACACTTGCGTCTCAAAATTGGGAGAGCATGGCTTGAAATATAACGCTTTTTATAAAAAGAAAAGAATTTATTTTTGTTTTTTTAAAAAAAGACTTGACAACATGGGAAGTAGACTAAGTCAGTGATGCAGACCTGTAGGGTACTAACATGCTTGAAAACTGTTTTAAAAACTGAAAACAATCAAAAACCAAATCGATACCGCTGGTCTGCATTCACTGCACTTTTTTGTTAGGAGTTTTATAGCCTTTAACTCCTGAACTAATCTCAATAGGTGTTGCTTTGACAAGAACATTCCCACCTACTTGAACAGCAAATTGTTTAATATCTTTAGCGGTATTAAGTTCAATATTGTAATAACTTCCTACTTTCCTTGCAGGCTTTGTATAGCCGACTGTGGTAAAGAATATCCCCGAAACATTTATTTTTTTCTTTTTTCTAATATCATCAATCCTCGCAATAAGAATTAACATGTCTGGTAGTGTAACCTTTGACTTATACCGTTTGCATTCTACTAATATAAACTTTTCCTTGGGGATTTCTATTGATACGTCAATTTGATGTTTAAAACCGGATGCACCTTCGATCTTATTTGTTGTTCCATGATCTATCACCGCATTTTGAAGATTTGGTGATACTTTCTTGACTTCTTCTACAATTTTCTTCGTTAATTTTTCGAAAATCATTGACATAATCATCCTTCTGTTTATTACTTCCCAGGATCAACAACCAGTAAGGGCTTCGCCTTCTTGCACTTTACTATCATGTTTCTGTTCATGATTGAGCCACCGTACAGTCCAAATTGGTTAGCGACAATGGATGCCCCTTGATCGTCACTTCTAACGATTACATCGTATCCTCTTGTGCCGCAAAGGTTACCAGCTTTTTCATAGCACATACCCCAATTCAATGCATTTCCAGAGCAGGTGATGCTATATACCCCTTTTGTCCATCAGGAGTGTAGACTTGTTTTGCTGTGGCACACCCGCCAATGAAAATGATGCCTATCAAAAGAACTCTTAATGTCTTCATAGTTATACTCCTAACAGATATTATAATGTCTAAATCTTGTAGCACTAAAACTTGCACCTGCAACAATCCGCATTGCACTACACCTTGGAGTCTTCCTGCTCCTTTGACGGCGTTAGAACGGCTTCAACTTCAAATAAAGCAATGGGAAGATTCTCTCTCTCGGCAATATTTTCCAACAGTCTTGCTATTTCAAAGGACTTGGGGCCAGATAGCAAGATTGCTGTATTGTGGAATAATTTTACTGTTGTGCCGTTTTTTTCTGCTTCCGTTTTCATTTTCAAGCCTATTGATTCGTGATGGCTCGTTGAAGGGGAAGTCACGATGAGAATGTCTTTCATGGTATTCTCCTTTTGTAGTTATTTGTTATCTTCTCCTAACGCCTGCGTCAGTGATGCAGACCATGAAGCATATAAACAAGGAAAAAATTAATTTGCTTAACGAAAACTATCGCAACCTCAAAAGGTCACCGCTGGTCTGCATTCATCTGCACGCTGTTGTTATCAATTTTATTAATCAACTGTATAGACCTGTGCTTGATATCCGTCGTCTGCTCTCTCTACAGTTAGTGCTTTTAAGTTTTTTATATCATATAAAAATGGTATTTTATTCTTTCTATAAATATAGCCAGATGGTTGAAAAAAAAGTCTGCCTGTCTTGCTGGCTGCTGCATTCCATATACTCTTTATTTCTGAAAAAGTCTTTAGGTAAGGATATACAACATGTCTATCACTGAAAATCCCATCATAATTTTCATTTAGTTTGAGTACAAGTTGTTCCATTGTCTCTAATTCAGAGAAGGGTGGTTCTGATACAAAGTCATTATTCATATATTTGTCGTTATGCATAAGCAAGTAATATTTTAGTTTCTTAAGCAAACTTTCAGATGAATCAAGAAATTCAGAAACAATTGGCATTAAGCTAGAATTTAATGCAGCATTGTTTAGTTGAACTGTCTTTTCAAGTTTCCGTAAGTCTTTAAAAGCCATTTCTAAATAAATAGATTTGCCTTTCATTTGATCGCTATCTTGAAGATGGCGTTCCTCATAATCAAAGTCCATTAATTGTGCTGCTGCATGAAACGATTTACTATAGGTTTTTGCAATATCGCGTACAACTATTTCCCTTGCGGGAGCCCACTCGCTTTCATCAGTCTTTTTTTCTACTTTACTTTCTACAGCTTTCTCTTGCCTAATGAATATGTTTGATATTCTTGATATTGCATCTGTTAGTGTTCCTATTGCTATGATAATAATAGCAATAACAACTAGCACGCTAAGCAAGCGATTGTTTTTCATTTTTTTTAAATACCGATCTACACGAGTATTTTTCCATTCTGATTTTGCCGTATGACTTTCTTTTATCACACCATCAGACTTTATTCCTTCCCTGTGTAATATTATTGAATATAAGTGACAGTCCGTGTAGTGCAGTTCTGTAACTCCAGCCCAATTCCAACACCAATGCCCTGAAGGAGCTCCTTGTTTGGTATACAACTCAACTGCATTACCCGAATCAATTTCAGAATTATACCTTCCAAGATAGGAAGCAAAATATCCAAAGCGGTCAAAGGAAACTTCTGGACAAAAGTTAGAAAAATCAGATTTCTTACCATTTGAGCCTGATATCGAAGTTTCTTGTTCAGCAGTCTTTGGCCATATATCGGTACTTTTCCAATATTTCTCTAATCTCTCGTCTTCATCTTTTTGAATAGGTGTACTCAACCCTGCAATTCCTAATAATGAAAGACTTTGATAATTTCTTGGACACTTTTCAATAGTTGCGAACGGACAGCGTGGCTGAACTCCACGCTTATTGCTTATTGCTGTGTACCATTTAAGGTCAGGTGTTAAAAAGTCCATGATATTTAAATTATGCTCTATCGTAACCTCTTAATTTACTTTTGATAACGTCAAGGATGACTGAATCGTACCATGGAGGATAATATGAGCAAAAAAAACAATTTAAATAATGAGCGTATTGGTAGCAAAAAAGCTTCCGCTGGTACGATTTCAAGTCCATCCGCTTGTTATGTTTTTTCATCTTATTCCCAATGCTCTTTTTCATAAGCACTTTGTTCTTCTCGGCTTAATGGTTGAGAAGAACAACCTGAGCGAATAAAAAAGTCTTCTTTCCCTTCAAAACTAACAAAAACAGGCCGACTACTCTGGGATACCGAGATTCGACAGATAATTTTATTGTCATATTCAGGGAAGGTAATTTTTATATGGGAACTGAATTCTTTGCCAATATACTTCTTGATAACTTCGATCAGTTGCAGTTCAAAACCATCGATGTCCTGCTTTTTTAGGGTACTTGTGTCATCACTAAGTCCCAACGCGTTTTGATTGTCATCAATACCAATAAAAAGAGTCCCGCCGTTACTATTCAAAAAAGCTGAAATGGTTTTTGCAATCGCATACTCCAATGTTTTATTCACTGTTTTCTGGCGCAGGTCGTAACGGAGCGTGGATTTGAATTCAACCAATTCACTTTCTCCGCCAAGAATTAGTTCCTCAATTTCCTCATTTGCAGGTTCTGTGTGGGTAAGTTCAATGCGGGATTTCAGATGATTGAAAATCTTCTCTGCTCGGGAAGTCAAAAATTGTTGATAATCATCAGACTCAATACCATGGCCTTTGATATCGATAAAATGAGAATTGAGAGCCGTATTGATTTCGCTGTTCTGGTCGGCGAAATCTCCGATATATACCGAAGGTGCTTTGGCACCGATTTTTCGCTTGTTTAGGTGGTCACTCACCAGAGTAATGTTCATCAGGCTGTTGCTGTCAAGAACAGTTTTTCCTTTGAGATATGCTTTTGGAAAAAAGTGGTGATAGTTTTTGCTATTCGCTACCTTTAGCCAAGAGTTATCTAAAATCACTTTGCCGTTGTCCCGGAAATCTTTCGGTTCCTGATAAGCCAACAAACATAAAATGGCCTTGCAATAACTATTACCTGCACTGAAATTGGTGTCGATAAGAGCCTGCGGTGAGTCAAGGTAAACCTTGATGTCGCTGTATTCCGGGCGTTCGCCAGCAAGGATTATATCGATACGCTTGATATCTTGAGCCAGACGGGATTCTGCAGAACTTGAATAGCGGAACGAAAGGGACATGCGCCAGAAGAATTCTTCCAGATATTTACGTTGTTCTGCTTCTGGTCTATCCTGTTTGTGATAGAAGAAATAGGCAAGGGGAACCAGTAGCGAGTCATAGGGCAATAGATGCGATACCGGGATGCGGTATGTGGTACGGAAGTAATCGATACTGTCTTTCAGGGCAGAGATGACTTTGCTCCAAGTGTCAATAATATCCTGTTTATCAAGGGTGAGGATTGTTTTGCGTTTACATTCTTTGGTGCGGCTTAAAACAAGTGCTAATACACTGAGCACAACGGTACTGGATATACTTTCGTATTTAATATCTTTGAGTTCTCTGATGAAATCTCCCCACTTTGCCTGCATATCAAAATGTTGTTCTTCATTATAGGTTTTTGCCGACATAATCTCAAACAGAGTCAAGGTTTGTCCACCCGTATTGATACGGGTAAATACCTCAATGGCAGAATCAATATCTTCCTTACGCAGTAATACAGTGGAAAAATCATAAGTATCGAAGGCTCTTGAATAAGCGTGGATTTTTTTGAAATCGTCCTTTGAGAAACGACTTTGTATATCTGTCATCCTGTCCATAAAATTAAGCACATCCGACAGAGAAACAAAGTTTTCACCAATTGGTTCCGCACTTATCACCTGATCGCCATTTTCGTTTACGTCTACATCAAGATTCACTATAATATCGTTGTAGTCAGTGATCTTTTTTTCTCCTACTTTCTGAATTTTCGCACCCAAGTATGCAGCATAGAGTGAGGTGATACGCTGTTGACCATCAAGAACATATTGCACCTTGGTGCCATCCGGCGTAGGAGGGATTTCCAAATTTCCTATATTTTTAATGTCGTTAATACGCTCATCAGTCTGCCATAAGATAAAGGTACCGATAGGGTAGCCCTTGAGAATACTGTCGAGCAGCTTGGCTGTTTTATCGATGCTCCAAACAAAGTCTCTTTGGAATTTTGGTATTTTAATAATGCCTTTTTGAATTTCAGAAATGAGATCAGAATATTTTTTCGAATCGGGCTTAGGTTGTTCAAAGTTCATTTATTTTTCCTTTTAGTGCCTTTCAAACATAACGTAGCAATGACTGACGAGTGCCTGTATGATGTTGGCTTGCAAGAAAATTGTTTGCACATCATAAACTAATCAAAATCAAAAAGAGCATAGCTGGCACTCGTTCAAGTCCATGATTTTGATATGTTTTTTATTTTTCATTCTCCGTAAAGCTGGATAGCGACTTCTCCAGTTTGATAAGAACGCTCTGCATATTCTTCATGAGGTCGACTGTTATTACGGATTTATAATCGGACTTTCCATGTACGATTTGGTTTCTAATTTGCCGAAGTTGATCAATTTCTGAGGCTAAGGACTTGTCAATTGTCTTATCTCGTGCGAGGAAACCGGGAATTGGTCCAACATTTATCTTATGGCCTTCCCGTCGGTCTGGATAAGTTAATTCTGCAAGACGATGCATAACTTTTTCAATTGAAACCCATGTTGCCATGAATTCGCCAAGTAGTTCTGTTGTTGGCGTTGCGTGTGGTACAAGCTCTTCGTTAAATAAGTTTTTGAATAGGAGGTTAGCGAGTTCCGCGTAGATCTCAACCTTATCACGCTCAACTGTAAGCCCATTTCCTTGATGATAAAGCTCGTTTCGCAGACGATGATACCATTCGATTGTACCAAGATCAATTCCATCTAGCTTGTCAGGAGCGTGGTTCTCCAGTCCGTCGAGTAAAGCTGGAAAGCTTTCAGCAATGCACTGATACTCTTTTCTGGGTATTGAAAGTCCTGTTATTCTCTTGGGAAGACCCAAGTAAGTTTTGATCATGAGTTCAACCGCATTGTCAATACTGATCATTGCTAAGCGTCGATTAGTGTCCGTATCGCGTTTAAGAAGCGATAGCCCATGACGTAATATTTCACCGGGGCCAGATGCCCATGGAAGCTCTATTGTTTTTTTCATATTTTTCTACATATCATTATAAGTATACGCTGCAATACACATACAAACCATATACATCTATATAGAACTATATAGAGTCTGTTTATAAACTAACGATTTTTACGGCATAAGAACTGCGTCGCGTGTCTTTACCCGGTTTTTATTGGTTTGTCGAGACAAAAAATTATTTTCACAGCTTTTTGCGTCGATATTATCGGATTTTTGACGCACATCTCCATTCATGCCTCTTTTTTCTCTGTTGTTGCCGC
>CAJVYT010000259.1 GCA_913009765.1 uncultured candidate division Zixibacteria bacterium | reverse complement strand
AATCGAACCATATTTGCACCTCTCAGGTGAATGATTATTTCTTATCACAAACTTCACAACTCCTATTAATATAATAATGTTATACCATTTTTCAAAGAACTTTTTTTGCCCTTGTCACGGATTTAGGCGGTTATTAGAGATATTTCATTCCAGATATCTTTTTCAGTAGTAACTTCTGAGAGTTTGAAAGGATTCCTTATTATCTATATCTCGAAAGTTCATTTCCGATTCTGTTTTAAACTGGAAAAGGCTATTTGCAAGAGAAAACCAGTGAGAAAAGCTTTGTCTTCTTCTGAGAGAGCTGCTTCCCAAACAGATTACAAGCGTCTATCAAAAAGCTTTTAAACAAATTGCCTTGCTTTCAAATAATGACGTCACTATCTTGTTTAATATCTCTGCCCGCTACTCTTAAAATGAATAAAAAATGAGGGTCACTAAACCATAAAACATTATCAACCCGGCACAAAATATATGATCTTGGATTGACTTTTTCTTATAAAAAGGTTATAAACTTATATATTAAGGACTATCTGACTAGCGAAATACCCAGAAAATTGGATTACGATCCCAATTGTATCAATACTTATATTTAGAAATGTAAGGTGAACTAAATTCCTCTTTAAAGAAGAAACACAACCCGAAAAAATCACCTTTTTCACCGTTGCAAGCGTCGGCCTTGTAAATGATTATTCTAAAATCTGCAATAATTTGCTAAAGAACAATAACTATTTATCACTGTCTAATTACAATGTTATTAAGTAAATTTCATATCTTTTAGTCTTAATATATTTGCAATTCATCAATTTGCGGAAAATATTTATATTTTTTAGTTCGTCTGATTCATGCATACTTTTTAGGATACTGGGTTAATATATTGAAATTAGAGCGTTTGATACCTCTGTAGCCATCAGTCTGCCATTATTATTGTTTAATTTTATTAATGGCATCTTCGATTGGACTAGTAGAGCGATTCCATAATAACGTTGCAATGTGGATTATTTATTAGTATATTGAGTTCTAACTTCATAACGTTGAAAAGAAGGAGGAACTCAAATGCCATTTGTCAGTCGTCGTCCCCAATTACAACTTTCCTCAAAGGAATTAGAGGCGTTGAACAAGATTAGCCATTCTCGCACTGAGGGGCTATCACGAGTTGAAAGAGCGAAAATGCTGCTTGCTTATTATGACGGAAAAAGCGTATCGAGCATTGCCAAAGTGTTTGATACGAATCGACCCAAAGTGGAACGTACAATAGACAGAGCCTTACAAGTTGGTGCGATTTCGTCGTTAGGCGATCTGCCTCGTCGAGGTAAACCGCCAACCATTCCACGGGAAGCAAAAGTATGGGTTCAATCCATTGCCTGTCAAAAGCCCAAAGAGCTGGGCTACGCCTCAGAGCTATGGACAATGGCCAGCTTGGCCAAACACATACGCGCTCATTGCAAAGAGGCGGGATATTTGTCATTATCAAAATTGTCAAAAGGGACGGTTTCAAAAATATTATCGAAGTCCGAAATTCGTCCCCATAAAATTAACTATTATTTAGAACGGCGCGATCCGGCATTCGATGTCAAAATGATCCAAGTATTACACGTTTACAAAGAAGTTGAATTATTAAAATCTAATTTAAGTGACAAGGATGAGCCAACGATAGCCATTCTTTCCTACGATGAAAAACCGGGCATTCAAGCCCTAAAAAATAATGCACCTGATCTGCCTCCGGTTCCGGGACAATATCCTTCTACAGCCAGAGATTACGAATACAAACGTTTCGGGACGGTCTCCTTTTTAGCCTCGATTGATCTATTGAATGGACAAATCCACGGTCAGGTTCAAGACCGGCATCGGAGTAAAGAATTCATCGATCATCTCAAATACCTGGATATGGTCTACCCAAATCACATAAAAATAAAGATGATTTTGGATAACCATTCGGCTCATATTTCAAGAGAAACACAGCGCTATTTGAAAACAGTTCCCAACAGATTTGAATTTATTTTTACTCCGACACATGGATCCTGGTTGAATATGATTGAAACATTTTTTAGTAAAATGACACGCGCTTTTTTGCGAGGTATTCGAGTAAATTCAAAACAAGAATTAAAAGAACGAATCGAAAAATATGTAAAAGAAATCAATGAAATGCCGGTGGTTTTCAAATGGAAATATAAATTAGATGAAATTTCTTTACAACCCAAATTTTCAAAGAACTGATATGCTATTTTGGAATCGCTCTACTAGGCAACTTTTGTGAACCCCGATTTAAAAAGCGGGGCAAGTCAAAAAAGAATAAGTAATTTCTGAAAAATAAAAAAGTTAACTTTGGGGATGCTGATTCTTGCGGTTTTATTTTAGAAGAAAGAGATTATTATTGACTTGCCACGAGCTTCAGCTCGTGGATGGGAGGATATAAAACAAATTAGGGCTTCAGCCCAATAATTGAAGGATTAAAAAATGCCTTTTTTGGGTTAAAGCCCGGGAATTATTGGGGGTAATTTCAAGAACCCCGATTTAAAAATCGGGGCAAGTCAAAAAAGAATGGGCAATTTCTGAAAAATGAGAAATTCAATTTTGGGGATGTTGATTCTTGCGATTTTATTTTAGAAGAAAGAATTTAGGTTCTTCTCCCGATTTTGGCGGGAACTACTACATATAGAAAATTGTTAGTATCCATAAACTACACCCAATTGAAAAGAGATAAAGGATACTGCTATGGATCTTGAAACGATCAAAGAGCTGTTGAATCTTCCGGAAATAGAGGTTTCAAAGGTGCGTCAAACGCCGGAAGAGGTTCTCATCTGGGTTCATATTCCCGATGGTCGCCATCGCTGTCCCCGTTGTGGCCGTCTTCACGCCAAGGTTACAGAGGTTCGAGAGATAAAGGTTCGAGATTTGTCCATTTTCGGGAAAACCTGTTACCTCATTGTGAGCAAAGGACGGCTTCATTGTCCCTGTTCCTATCGAGGATACGAGGCGCTAGATTTTGTGAATAGTTATCAGAAACAGACCACCCGTTTCAGCGAATTTCTGTTTGCTCTCTGCGATCGGATGACGGTGATGGATGCTGCCGGTTTAATGAAAGTCGACTGGAAGCGAGCTTACCACGCCGATCGCCAGGGACTGGAACAATTAAAGGCTTCTGTTGCACTGCCCAAGATGACCTTTATCGGAGTGGATGAAATCGCTTTCGAGAAACATCATCGCTATTTTACCATCGTCTATGATCTGGCGGACGGCAATGGCACCCTCTATGTGGGGAAGGATCGCACCTGCCAATCCCTGTCCGACTTCTTCGAATCTCTCACTCCGACTCAGCGAGAAAGCATCCAGGTTGTCAGCATGGATATGTGGGACCCTTATATCCGAAGTGTCCGGCAGCATCTTCCCCATGCCGACATCGTGTTTGACCGATTTCACATCAAAAAACATCTGAACCAGTCTCTGGATGCCCTCAGACGTTCTGTGGTTCGGCACGCCCCTCTTCAGGAAAAACCTTTCGTAAAAAACAAACGCTGGGTCCTGTTAAAAAACCAAAGCAACCACACCGTAAGGGATAAAAGGGCCTTGGAGCAGCTTAAACAGATCAATTCGCCCCTTTATGAAGCCTATCTTGTCAAAGAACAATTCGATCAGTTCTTTACTCTACAAAGCGAAGCGCAGGGAAAAGAGTTTTTGAAAAATTGGTTTGAACAGATACCCCAAACCCTTCAACCCTACTTCAAAACCTTCTACAATATGATCAATCGCTATCTTTATGGAATTCTGACCTTCTTTAAACATCGAATTACCAATGCCGTAGCAGAAGGCTTGAACAACAAAATAAAAGTACTCAAGAGAATGGCTTATGGTTATCGCGACTATTCCTATTTCCAACTTAAAATCTTGAGAAAATGTGGCTATCTAAAACAGGCTTCTCCGGTATTCTGATGCCTTTTATTCAATTACTACATATAGTAGCTTTTGCCGAAACTTGGAGAAGAACCAGTTTTATTAGTATGAACTGGGCTGGTGTTCCGCTTAGAAATTATGATATTATTTTAAAATACATCGCCTCGACAACGACTAAACAAGGCTTAAATGTTAACGCTATTTTAAATGATCACTTCTATAAAAAAGGTATTAAAATATCTGATGAACAGATGAAAGAAATCAAAATCGAAAAATATCATTCATTGCCTCAATGGAATTATTCTATCTTTTATTAAAAGATTACCAACTTATTTTTCAGCAAGCACTTAGATTGAAAGGGGCTTTCCATGAAAAGGCTTTTTATCGGGTTAATCCTTTTGCTTTTGCCGTCTCTTTCCTTTTCACAGGTGGCGGTGCAGGACTCGCTGGGGCTGGTGGCGCTGTATGACAGCACCGGCGGCCCGAACTGGGCACATCACGACAACTGGCTGCAAGGCCCGGTGAGCACATGGTATGGGATTACTGTGAGAAATGACCGGGTAACGGTGATCAATCTAAGCGGAAATAAACTCACAGGGTCTCTTCCTGTCACGATCAGTCACCTAACTAATTTAATTGGTATAAATCTCAACCATAATCAGCTCCAAGGCCCGATCCCCCGAGAGTTTGGCAACCTATCGAAACTCGAGGATCTTCTAATTGCAGATAATTTACTCACCGGTCCCATTCCTACAGAGTTGGCCAAATTGACAAGCATGGGTAGCATTGGTCTGTCAAGCAATAAACTTACCGGCCATATTCCGGCATTATTTGGGAATTTAGTCAAATTGCAGGTTCTTGAATTGAGTGAAAATCAACTCGCCGGTCCCATTCCTCCAGAACTGGGGAACTTGACAGATTTAAGCAGTATAGGTTTAGGCAGAAATCAACTGACCGGCACCATACCCTCCGAACTTGGAAATTTAACAAACTTATTCCAACTCTTTTTAGAGGGAAATAAACTCATCGGTCCTATCCCACATGAGCTTGGAAATTTGATCAACTTAAATTATCTTTCTCTCGGTGATAATCAACTCACCGGCACCATCCCGTCCGAGCTTGGAAATTTGATCAACCTAACTTATCTTGATTTGGATAGAAATCAACTCATCGGCGATATCCCTCTTGATCTGTGGAATTTGACCAATTTGACTTTTCTCAATCTCGCTTTCAATCAACTCACGGGTATCATACCGTCCGAAGTGGGTAATTTGGTAAACCTAACAGACCTGGAGGTCGATTTCAATCAACTTACCGGCTCTATTCCTTCTGAGTTGGCCAATCTGATCAATTTACAAGGACTTTACATAAATTCCAACAAATTCAAAGATCTGCTTACTTTAGCGAATCTGTCAAATCTAGAAGATATTTGGGTAGAACGTAATAATCTCACTTTCGAGGATATTGAGCCTAATATTGGCGTGGCAAAAAGAGAATTTATTTATGCCCCTCAGGATAAGGTAGGAACGGAACGAGATACCACAGCAATTTCCGGAGATACTTTGCGCCTGGAGATGCACGTCGGCGGTTGGCACAACGTGTATCAGTGGAAGAGGAACGGTGTGTCCATTCAGGGCGCCACGGACAGCGTGCTGGTCATCCCCGCAGTTTCCCCAGCCGATGCCGGGGACTAAACCTGCGCAATTACCAATACCGTGGCCACGGCGCTCACCCTCTATAGCCGGCCCATTCACGTGCACGTAAAAGCCAAACAGCAGGTAACCCTGGCACCTGTTTGTGATACACTTCAGACCCGAGGCCAGCCCTTCTGGCTGGAGGCGGTTTTCGGCCCGGTGACAGGCCTGGACAGCCTGGTCTTTACGCTGAACTACAGTCCGGCCGAATATCTTTCGGTGCCGCATGCAGACAGCGTGATGCTGGACCCGGCTTTGATGGGAAACTACCTGGCGACCTATTGGCTTGTGGCGGACAGTGCCCTGGTGCATGTGAACCTCAAACGGATAGGCGCGGGGGTTTTCAGCGGAACGGGATCCGTAGTAAGATTTAAGCTTCTTGCCGCGGCCAATACGCCGGAGAACACACAGGCCAGGTTCTCTTTCACTGGTGCAGCCGGAAGGGACACCTCGGGAGTGCCGTTTGTGATTTCGGTTCGGGATACCACGGCACGGATCATCCCCCCGAACCGTCCGCCGGGGGCGCCGGAGCTGTTGTGGCCTGCTCCGGGGAGCTTTTTGTCCACGGGCACTGTGAGCTTTCACGTGAGCGTTCCGCCGGACAGCGACCGGAGATCGGAAGAGCACACGTCTGAACTCCAGTCACACTGATATATCTCGTATGCCGTCTTCTGCTTGAAAAAAAAAACTAAAACTCACACATCTTAACTCCACTACTCATCCTCCTTCCCCTTTATATTCTCCCCCTCTCTCTCTTCACACCCCCCCTCGCCTTTCTCCACTTCTCACCCCCCTCCTCCCCCGTCCC
>CAJVYT010000258.1 GCA_913009765.1 uncultured candidate division Zixibacteria bacterium | reverse complement strand
CCTCTTTCCCTACACGACGCTCTTCCGATCTCCCTACGCCTACAAATGACCCATTCGCAAACGGTGCCACAATAAATAATAACAGTGAGTATTCTGTTTATATTTCTTATACCGCATCTGGAGGCAGTAGTAGTACCAATTCAAACCGCAGAAGAAAGATATGCAATTTAAGGAGAGAAGAATGAAACAGTTTCTTATGGTTTTGCTTTTATTATTAATTTGTATCACACCGAAGAACAAGGCGAATGTCGTAAATAATTCAGGTAGTGCCGGTTCTGACAGTTTAACAATGAACTTTTTTATATTAGATTCGCTCGGCAGTTTGACAGACATTGATACCGCCGATTCTATCGGTATTATTACATTTTATCCCGAGGGTGCCGTAGCATACAGCACAACAGTATTAGGAAATAACAGTAATATTGTCAGTCAGGCACAAACAAATATCGGCACCTGTTATTCGTATGGTGTTGCTGTTGCTGATATTGACGGTGCGAGTCCTTCTAACGGTGTCTACTCATGGTTGTTATCGGTGAAAGATATTTCATTAGGTTTAACAACTGTGCATAGCGGAACATTTCAGCTTTATATCGGTGCTGATTATAATACTCGCTTAGATAATCTCGATACACTTATTTCAAGTCGGTCGACTTTTGACCCGTCTGCCGATTCGGTAAATGCTAAAGCTAATGTTTTGTCTGTTTCAAATGACTCTAAAGCAGCTGACTCATTGGAGGCGTTAGTTGACGGGGAGTCAAATTTTCAACTTGAGTTAAAACAATTATTTATCAGCAATCCCGAGGGGTCAGCAATCTATGCCAGTTCACAATCATCAAGCGGGCATGGAATGTATCTTGAATCAACACAAGGAGGGAACGGCTTATATGCTATTAGTACCGGAACAGGCAACGGTATCAAAGCAGAAGCAGGCGGAGCAGGGAGTGGTAATGATATCGATGCATCAGAACTGACCGATATACAGGATTCAGTTAATATCATCTTGGATTCTCTAAATAGTAATGGTGCCGGAATCTATGCTTACAAAATAACAGTAATTGATTCGGCAAGCAATGTTCCCGTTCCGGCAGTATCAGCATATATGAGAAATTTGGACCAAACAGTTCTTATCGCAACCGGTCGTTCAAATATAAATGGAGAACTTCTATTTAATCTTGACCCCGGGAATTATCTTCTTGCCGCCAATGCTTCAGGCTATATTTTTAATGCTTTTGATACAATTGTTGTCACCGGTGCAGGTGAAGATTTGCTTTTTGGATATACATTTGACCCGGGGCAGCCGTCACAACCAAACTTATGCCGAGCGTATGCATATATCTATGACATCAACGGCAACCCTGAACCGCATGCAACTATTACAGCATCGTTGCCCGGAGGAGTCGCTCGTTCAGGAGAGCTGATAGTTTCGCCTTTCAAAGTCAGCACGGTTTCAGATTCACTTGGATATTTTTATTTAGATTTGATACCTTCTGATTCTTTAAGTCCATCAGGACAACTGTATGAAATAACAATTGCCAAAAAAGACGGTATAGTTATGCGTCAACGCATAACTATACCTCAAACAACAAGCTGGCAAATAAGCTGGTAAAAAAAAGGAGCTTTACATGAATTCACTATTTTCACAACCTGCCTCATGGTTAGGTATGCTCAGCTCAGTGGGTATGTTATTACTTGGACATGTGGCTAATAAGTACATTATTCCATTTTTAAAAATTGGTAAAAGAAAACAGTATGCACAATACATTGCGACAATTGCTGATGAAATCACCGATGATTTAAAAAATAAACATCCTCAAAAAGATTGGCTAAAATATCTCGATACAGCTGTTGATACGCTGATTTCTATTTGTGATATATCACCTCAAGTGGCGAGGAGAGCAATCTCAGCAGCAATGAGCAGAAAATAAAAAAAAGCCCGCTTAATTCAAGCGGGCTTTTACTATTTTAATAACAGGGGGTAGGTGCTAAGCCAAATATATAGTTTGCATAATATACTATGTCGGTAATATTCAAATAGCCGTCACAGTTTGTATCTGCACGAGCATCTCCTCCAACAGGCGGAGCACCATGGTTGGTGAAATAATGTATAAGATATGTTAAATCATTCATGTCAGTGACACCATCATTGTTTAAATCACCGGCAAGATAAAATTCTGTGCAGTCATAAGAAAGCATAGTATTATCATATCCGTTGAGTAATGTTAAGTCTGTACCTTTAGATTGAATAAAGTAATCATATCCCTGCCAAAAATTTGGTGGAGTCCAGTTGTATGACCAACCGTCAGTTCTATCTGTATCAATATAGAATTCAGTCAACTGTGGCTCCCAGTTTAGTAAACCAAAATAGATAATTATCTCTACCGGCTGCCAACTGTCTTGTAAGAAAAGATCAGACCCAAAGGCTGTGTTCCTAAACTGTATCGTGTCAATAAGTGCATTAAGCGGATTACTGATTGTGATATTATATGTTCCGTCCAAAGAGACCGTTCCTTTGAAACCGTCTATTAAAACCCAATTGTTAAAGGTCCCGCCTATACCGGCTAACACGACATTACCATTTAATTCAATCTCTGTTCTTAAATCTAAGTAACTTGGATTTCTTTTATAGTTTATTTGTAAAGTATTTCCAACTGTTGAATTAAATTCTTGTAATCCGGTAAAAACATTTTCATCATATACACCGTTATTTGAAACAATCGAAAAATATTCTGCTATTCTATACGTCATAAGCCTTGGACTAAGAGGGATAACTCCTCTAAGCATTAAATAATCGTTACCTCGGTCTGCTAATGCTTGTAATGCCAAAGAGGCTGCGATTGCTGAAGAAAAATAATCTCCAAAATCAGATAATAATAATGTTTGAGCATTCACCGAAAAATTTGGTTCGGAACGTTTATATGCTAAGCTGACAGAGGAAAGATTTTCATCATTTGAAGACATCAATATGTCAAATGATGGGCAGAAATTTGTACCTAAAGATGGAGTAGTTATTTTAGCTATCGGAGGGGTAGGTTCTAAAAAGAGAGTAATGTCATCTGAGGCTGTTCTGCCGAGTGCGTCAACGGCTGTAGTACGAATTGTATAGGTACCTTCGGGAACAGTTGAAAAATCCCAGTTATAACTATAGCCTGCTGCATTATTACTCGGAGTAACTCCATCACGAAATGCTTTTGTTCCGTCATAATCTCTACCGATTTCTACAAAGTTTGAATCGGAGGCATAAGAAAATGAAACATAATCTATTATTGATGAACCGGAATTTTCATTTATCCAAATCTCCGTTGATTTGTACAGACTGTCATTCATATTTGGAGAGATAATAGAAACGTTCGGTTCTGGTTCAAAAGCGTTTCCACCGGGGACACCCGAAGCATAGAGAACTAGTTGTCCCGGAAATCCCCAATCCATTAAATCAACAAATCCAATAGAATCATCCCAAATATTATATGATTCACAAGTTGAAAGTGTATCATTGTCTGTGATAACTGAAACACTGCAACTTGGATTTGAAATATCTCCAATAAAAAAACCGGCAAAGAACGGTTCATTGACTACAATGGGTTCGTCAAGTGGAACCCAAATGTTATAAACACCTGTTGTATCAGGAATATCATAACTCCAAGTAGATGAAATCCCCAGCATGATTGTATCAGGGAATGGGCAGTCGGGATTAGTATAATCAACTTTTTCAATATCAACTGAAACTGAGATGGTTGTACCTGAAAAAAACCACAATGGCATAACAACTTCTGTAATTGTATATGGGTATGGATTTGTACATGTAAGTGATGGATCTAAATAACTTTTATATAGTTCATTCCCTTGAACCCATTCTCCTATCCTATATGCGATTCCTTGATCATGACGAACAATACAGGTATCTGCTGTTGATAATGACGGGCGAACACGAATTTCTGAAGTTGACGCATTATCAACTTTATCGATTCTGATATTACTTTTCTCAACTGACCAAATTGATGCCGAAAAAGTTATTAGTGCTATGGTGAGGAAAATGAAAAATTTCCGATGTATCATGGCATATCCTTAAATATCAAATGTTTATCCTTTTCCTTGATTATCGAGCATTTTCGATTATACTTGATAAAATGAGAGTAATTTGTTGATAAAAATGTTGTGATTAATTAAAATATCAGAAAATTAGTATATAATATGATTTCTAAAAAACAGAGAAAACCGGATTGGTTAAAGATAAAAGCTGTTGGGGGAGAGAAGTTTAAAGAAGTAAATCAACTTATTAAGGAATATGGGGTACAAACGGTTTGTCAGGCTGCTAATTGTCCGAATAGAGCAGAATGTTTTGAAAGAGGAACTGCAACATTTTTGATTCTTGGACCAAAATGTACGAGAAATTGCAGTTTTTGTGATATTGATGCCGGTTTACCTAATCCGGTTGATTCCACAGAACCTAAAAGAGTCGCAGAGATGTCAGCGAAATTGAAACTCAAACATATTGTTATTACATCGGTTACTCGGGATGATCTTTCTGACGGAGGAGCTGTACATTTTGCTGAAACAGTTAAAGAGATTCGTTCTCTGCTTCCTCATGCCGCAATTGAATTGCTGACACCTGATTTTTTGCATGCTCCAAATGCTATAAGCATTATAATTGATTGTAAACCAAATATTTTTAATCATAATCTTGAGACAGTACAATCATTGTATCCGATTGTCAGACCTCAGGCAAATTATCAGACATCTTTAAATTTATTAAAGCATGTTTCTGAAAATTCTGAGATTAGAACAAAATCCGGTATTATGGTAGGTGTAGGGGAGACAAAAGAACAGTTGAAAATTTTATTTGATGACCTCTATGCTCATAATGTTTCAATCTTAACCATTGGTCAATATCTTGCACCGTCAAGCAGACATCTTTCGGTAAAAAAGTATTATCATCCCGATGAATTTTCCGAATTGAAACGAATTGCTGAAAATGCAGGAATTGCAAAAGTTGTTTCAGCTCCCTTAGTTCGATCTTCGTATAGGGCAGATCAGATATAATATACCTTTCCAAGCTCAACCTTTATACAGATTACAATTCAGGTCTTTAAGGGGACACATTTTCTCCGATACAGTATTTAGAACGTATTAGGAAGGAAAGAACCCCAATGTCTAACATCTTTGTACCGCAAATTGTAGTTGTAGATGATGAAAAGTATATTTGTAATATTATTAAAGAAGCACTTTCATCATTTAAGTATGATGTACATACATTTTCAGATGTCTCCAAGGGAATAACATACATTCAGAACAATCAAGTTGATCTTGTTTTAACTGATTTGGTTATGGGCGAGTTTTCCGGTGTTGATGTAATAGATGCCGCTCAGGAACATCATAATGATGCAGTTGTTATTCTCATGACTGCTCATCCAACAGTTGAAGCTGCTATAGAAGTACTCAAAAAGGGTGCGTATGATTTTTTGGTCAAACCGTTCAAACTTGATTTATTACGGGCAACAATTAAACGAGGGCTGTCCCATCAGCAAATTATTCGGGATAATGTCTCCTTAAAAGAGCAAGTTGCTTTTTTGAAAGTTGCGAGTGCTGCAGCTACTGAAGAAAATAAAGAAGAGTTTATGCGGTTAGTTGTACAATCATGTAAAAGTGAACTTGCTGCAACCGCTGTTTCTTTGATATCTTTAGACCCTAAAACAAAAGGGGAATATATCAAAGTATATGATTGTGATGATAAAAGGTTTTTAGACATAATTTGTGATGAATCTGTTATTACACAAGTGAAACAATCAGCTTTTTTTACTCCGATTATTTCAAAAGAAAAAATTGAAATAGATGGACAGCAGCAGATAAAAACTTTGATTACTCAGCCAATTTACAGCCGCAAAGAATTAATGGGTGTTATAAATCTTGTTATGATTAATCGTTTTGATAATTTAACATCAGGACAGCTTGATGTTCTTATGTTATTGAGTAATTCGGCAGCATCAACATTTATGAATTTCAAACTGTATCATGATTTAGAGCATTCTTATTTACAGGCATTTTTAGCTTTGGCAAACGCTATTGAAGCACGAGACGCATACACTGCCGGTCATACAACTCGTGTACGTCAATTAGCCGAGCTGATAGCCTTAGAATTTAGATGGTCTGAACAAAAACGGCATCATTTAAAAATTGGGTGTACGCTGCATGATATTGGTAAAATTGGTGTTCCCGATTCAATTTTGAACAAACAGGATAAATTGACAATTGATGAACAGCAGAAAATGAACACTCATCCGAATATGGGACTCAAAATTATTGAGGGAATTGAATTATTTGAACCGGAGATCGGAAGAGCACACGTCTGAACTCCAGTCACACTGATATATCTCGTATGCCGTCTTCTGCTTGAAAAAAAAAAAAAAAAACATATAAA
>CAJVYT010000257.1 GCA_913009765.1 uncultured candidate division Zixibacteria bacterium | reverse complement strand
TACGGTAGTTGAAATATCTATTACGGTAGATATACCCAAAAATGATACCAGTTGGATTATGTTTAGATATCAAGAGAAGAATGATAATTATAAGTATTTTATTACAACAAAAGATACTATAGAAATTTATGATAATTCTCCAGAATATAGAATATCAATGATGCAAGGTGGTCCCGGTGCTTATATGCATAATCCAAATCTACCCCAACCACCCTATAAAGAACACCAGCACTCTGAACATACCGGATCTAAACAAGGTGGTGGTACGTACACAACAGAAGAACTTCAATTGAGAAGAATGAAAATTCTTGAGCGAAAGCCTTTAACCGGATATGATGCCCAAGATTTTGTAGTTGGCGGTCAATTGTATACCCGACATGAAGGAGAAACAAAATTTAAAAAAGTAGAACCAATAAAAGAAGATAATCGAACAATAGAAGAACGTATTCAGGCAGCTACTGATTCTGTTAATGTTATTCCTAAAGATTCTCTTTTCAGAGCCTGTCTTCGGATAGATACAGATGAACAATTAGCCAAAGTGATTGAATTATATGGGAGCAAGGTGCAAGCCACCTCAAATCCGAGATATTATCATTTGGCAGCTACCAGAAGTGAGTTGAAAATTCTTTATGATGATTATAACATAAAGTATAATTATACCACAGATTTTAATCATGTACATCCTGATTCAACAGGAGAACGTCAACGACCGATTCCTAATAAATTAAAAGAAAAGTAGCCACCTGTGGTCATGACTTTTTTGTTTAAAACACAAAAAATTCTTTCTCTTTTTCTGTGGCAGATTCTTTTTTATTATAGTATTATACTCTCAAGAAAAATACAGACTTAAGATAAGAATATGACTATAATAAAACAAACTGACACACTCGACCAAAAACTGAATGCCATCAAACAGTATTTTATCAATCGTCATTCTGTTGTGGTCGCATTTTCAGGAGGTGTTGACTCTACCCTGCTCTTACGGTTAGCAGTAGAATTTACCCCCGGAAAAGTATTAGCGGTTTCATCAAAATCATCAGTCAGCCCAAAAGGCGAGATTGAACTGGGAGCCAAACTCGCTCTTGAACTTGGCGTGGATCATATTATCATCAACACCAATGAACTTGAAAACCCAAAATTTACAGCCAACCCGACCAACAGATGCTACCATTGCAAAAGCGGTCTGTTTATAAAACTTAAAAAGATAGGTGAAGAACATGGAATCAAAACAGTTGTCGACGGTACCAATTACGACGACATCAACGATTATCGCCCCGGCATGCAAGCAGGTGTAGAACTTGGTGTTGAAAGCCCGCTCAAAGAGTGTCTGATGACAAAAGATAATATCCGTACTCTTTCCAAACAATACAACCTATATACATGGGATAAGGCTGCCTCGCCTTGTCTGTCGTCACGAGTTCCCTATAATTCTGAAATCACTCTTGAAAAACTTCTTCGTATTGATAAAGCCGAAAATATTATAAAAAAACTTGGTATTAAAGAAGTTCGAGTACGTGACCATGAACAAATCGCCCGTATTGAAATACCTAAAAAAAGTTTTGATATATTTATCAAAGCAGATGCAAACGAAACCATTAGCAATCAGATAAAAGAATTAGGCTATAAGTATGTATCTTTAGATACCAACGGATTCCGTTCGGGTTCATTAAACGAAGTGCTGAAAAAATAGAATCTATATGCAAACAGATAATCTAAAAAAAATATTAGAACAAATTCAAAACGGGGAAATTTCTGTTGACGATGCCATGAGCAAACTCAAAAATTTTCCAACTGATGATATCGGTTTTGCAAAACTTGATACGCATCGGTCATTACGTAACGGTTTCCCTGAAGTTGTATTTTGCAAAGGAAAAACAGATGAACAGATTGTTTCTATCTTTCAGGCATTAACAAAAACAAATAATCTCATAATAGGCACTCTGGCATCTGAAGATACTTTCAGACATATACAAAAAAAAATCTCAACTGCAGTCTATCACAAACAGGCTCGCATTATCCAAATAGGCAAAACACCAAAGCCAAAAACTGAAAAAATAATCACAGTAATAACCGGCGGAACCTCAGATATTCCTGTTGCCGAAGAAGCTGCTGTTACCGCAGAAACTATGGGTAACAAAGTTGTCCGTCTGTATGATATTGGCGTTGCCGGAATCCATAGGATGCTTGACAATAAAAAGCAATTAGATACTTCCAATGTCATCATTGCTGTTGCCGGCATGGAGGGTGCCTTGGCAACTGTTGTCAGCGGTTTAGTTGCCTGTCCGGTAATTGGTGTGCCTACATCTGTCGGGTACGGTTCCAGTTTTGAAGGACTCTCGGCACTTCTTTCAATGTTAAACAGTTGTGCCCCGGGAATTGCGGTTGTAAATATTGATAACGGGTTTGGTGCCGGATATATGGCATCTGTGATAAATTTACAAGGAGTAAAATTATGAAAACTTTATATTTTGATTGTTTTGCCGGTGTAAGCGGTGATATGATTTTGGGAGCCTGCATTGACTCCGGTGTTCCTATTGAATTTCTCAAACAAGAATTACAAAAATTGAAACTTGACGGTTTTGAAGTTACCTCTGAAAATATTTCCAAACATAATATCGGCGGTACTCATGTTATTGTTGCTACTGATGAACAGCATCACCATAGAACTCTTCCTGTTATTGAAAAAATAATAAACAATTCATCTTTATCTGCCTATGTCAAAGAACATACAAAAAAAATATTTCATAATCTGGCAGAAGCAGAAGCGAAAATTCATAATACAACAAAAGATAAAATACATTTTCATGAAGTTGGTGCATTAGATGCTATCGTTGATATTACCGGTGCGGTGATTTGTTTTGAGTATTTGAAAGTTAAGCAGATATTTGTCTCAAAAATTCATGTCGGTTCAGGATTTATAAAATGTGCTCACGGCACCATGCCTCTTCCCGCTCCTGCCACTATGGAGTTACTAACAGATATACCTATTTTTAACACAGGCATTCAAGATGAATTGACAACTCCAACCGGTGCGGCAATTTTAAAAACAATGGCGACATCTTTTGGAAAAATGCCCAATATGCAGGTTGAATCTATCGGCTACGGATGCGGCAGCAGAAATTTAGAAATTCCAAATATACTGAGAATTCTGATTGGCGACTCCGATAATTTACATCATGCTCAATATGAAACAGATGAAATATCACAAATAGAAACAAATATCGATGATATGAATCCCCAGTTGTTTGAATATCTTTCTGATGAACTTTTTGAATTAGGGGTGTTAGATATTACACTAACCCAGACTATAATGAAAAAACAACGTCCGGCTGTTATAGTAACAATACTTGTTGATAATTCCTTAAAAGATAAAGTTATTGAAAAATTATTTTCAGAAACAACAACAATCGGACTTCGGATTCAAAATATTAAAAGGGTTAAGCTAAAAAGAGAATCTAAAAAAGTTCATACACCATTTGGTGATATTTCAGTAAAATATTCTATGCTGAATGAAAAAACAGTGCAGATAAAACCGGAGTATGAAGACTGTAAAAAAGCTGCAAAAAATAATAATATCCCAATAACTGATATTATTGAATCAGCTAAAACTCAGGCATTATTGAAATGATTTTAGGCATCGTCGGAATGACGTTTTGTAAAATACGCAATCTCTTTAAAATGCGTAAACCCTTCTTTACCAAATGTTGATATAGACGGATAATTCATATCTTCAATTAAAGCACATAAAACAACCGCCCCTGATGATTCTAAAAATTCACTACAGCGTGTGATCAGTCTGCCGGCAAACCCTTGACTGCGATAGTCGGGATCTACCGCAACTCTGTTAATCCACCCTCGTCGTCCGTCATAATTAGCGATTGCCACACCTACAAGTGTATCGTTTTGATACAAACCAAAATACTGACAAATCTCTAATGCCATCTCTTTAGTCATCATCTCTTTTGAATCTCTCCCTTTTGGTTTATAGGGAAGACCTGAAATAGCCCAAATACGAATTATTTCATCGTAATCATTAATTGTAAGTTCTCTAATTTCACTTTCCATATTTTTCTCTGAGTATTTGTTTTAATTGTTCTATTGAAAAATAAGATGCAAACGGTTGGTCATTCCAATGTTCACACCCTGTATATTGTAGTAGAACTCCCCGAGCAGGAATGTTCTCATCTTTAGCAACACGCATTCCTGCTGACAACATCATGATACATGCCACCCCTATTACCGCAGTATTTCCTAACTCATGTGCATGATGCTGTAATTGTTCAGAAAGATTTCTTTTTGAAAATAAAACTCTACAACCATAATGCTTCGCTACATCTGAAATTTCAGCCCCTAAACAATCAGAATGACAACTCTTACATAAATTTCCATGATCACCCTCTGACTTCTGGCATTCATATTCATGAATAGATAAACAATCGGGCATTATAATCAAAGTATGCTTTTGTTTATTAAAAGCATCTCTATTAAGTTGGTCATATATCTTATATGAAACCATCTCGAGTAAGTATCTCTCTTTTTCTGAACACCTCAGTTGGTGGTCAGAACGCTCTGACGCATCATTTTTGGCAGAAGTGACAAACGAATCAATATAGGCAAATTCATTTTCAAACAGTTTGAATCCTTCTGCAATAAAATCAGCCGTAAAACGTCCGAGTTTATCGGAAAAATTATCAGAAAAATGATATGTCGGTATTTTTCTCATTTTATAATATGTTAAATTCTAAAATAAAAATACAGTTAAAAAAATTAGTCGGTATGCGAAAGAAGCTGCATTTTTTGATAAGCATTTTGAGAGAGTTGAGAATCTGAGTCCATCTGTATAACCATAAGATAATGTTGTTGTGCTGTTTTTATGTTTCCGAGAGCATCTTCATTTTCTCCAAGAGCGAAATATATTTTTGCACGATCTGCCTGATGAGACTTACAAAGAGAAAGTGCTTGTAATAAATATCTGTCGGCTTGATTATATTGACCTGTTTTAAATGCTGTTTTTCCATATAAATAATAAAGCTCCCAATTATAAGAGTTTATGGCATAAGATTTATGACAATAAACTAAGACCGAATCAAATTGCTCTTTTTCATAAAACTTAAACGCATTCTCAAGATATGTATGAGGTAACTCCTCACTTTTTTGCAGATTTTGAGCTATTAACTCGGCTTTTATAACTTCCATCTTTGATGAACAATCAAGACAAAAAACAATACACATTATAAACAGCATTATGAGTTTCATAATACATATATCGGCAATTCAACTCATATCTTTTAGAAGCATGCTTGAGAAACATATTACAGAGAATTTACTTGCTTTTTGCAACTCAAATTGACATTTTACGTAAGATAAATTACAAAAAAGATAAAACAAACTTTCAAATAAAAGGTGTTTCAAATGAAATTTTCAGACTTTTTAGAAAATGATATTGTTGTTTTAGAAGTCTCAGGAAAAATTATGGGAGGCGATGAAACAACAATGTTTCACGGCAAAATCCATGAGTATATGCAGGCAAATAAAAAAAATATCTGTGTCGATTTAGCTGCTGTTGACTGGATGAACTCTGTTGGGCTAGGTATGCTTATTTCTGCTTTAACAACTGTGAAAAACAGAGGAGGCAGATTAGTCCTTGCAAATATTGACAAAATAGAATCAATTTTGACAATTACTCGTTTAATTACGGTTTTTGAACATTATGACTCTCGCGAAGAAGCTATTAAATCGTATAGTAAATAATTTTTAGAATATAATAAAAAGCGGAGTTGATTTTTTTTCAACTCCGCTTTTGTATTTATATACATAACGACTATTATTTCCCGTTTCTTATACCCATAATCTGTTGATAGTACGGATCAGAACGGTTTACTTTGTATTCTCCAAACATTTTTGCAGCTTTAACCATGTCAGCTGCTCGTCCATAGCGCTGTAGTGAGTTTACTAATTTACGGAAAGAATAATTACTGTTTGGATTTTCGCTAAATCCTTTCCATAACAAATTAATCCCCTCATCTATTAAACCCTGATTTTTTTGCATCTGCCCCAATTGGATTTTTGCTATACCTAAATCTTGGGTATAAAATTCATTTTGAGGATTGCTTGCTAAAAATGATTCAAGAGTGTCATGTAATTTGTAAATCAGATCAATTGCTTCTGTTGAATCCCCGCGTTTATCATAAATATCAGAAAGCAATATATATGTCTGCCAATATTCAGGATACACATCAATAAGTTTTTCAGCAATCTCTACCGCTCGAGTTGTATCGCCTTTGCGAATCAAATCATCATATATTCGTATACCATTGACTCCGACAGTTAAAAACACGCCGGTTGCATTTTCATCACGGAAGACTTTTGAGCTTTCATATCCCTCAGATCGGAAGAGCACACGTCTGAACTCCAGTCACACT
>CAJVYT010000256.1 GCA_913009765.1 uncultured candidate division Zixibacteria bacterium | reverse complement strand
GAAAGTAAGATAGACAGAGATGCAGTGTGATGTAGGTAAAGAGTGTGTGATATGTGTAGGTATGGAGTGGATGCTTTATTTTCCCGGGTGCAAGTGTTTGTTAGATGTTTTTTTTTTTCAAGCAGAAGACGGCATACGAGATATATCAGTGTGACTGGAGTTCAGACGTGTGCTCTTCCGATCTTATGGTTTGGCGGGCAGAAGTTACAATATCTCTGCTTGGACGAGCGGTGATATAGCTAATGACAGATGATTCTATATATACTGACTTCATAGTATTACGTTTCCAATTTTTTTAAGCTAACGATGAGTTAAGCGGCGCGCGTCTTTTTGCGCGTCCGGCGACCGTAGGGAGCGTACTTTAACGTATTGTTAGAGGGCGACTACGCCCAACTAGCCCCATCAGGTAGTACATAACTACTATACTCTAAATGCACCACCCTGCGATGGCATGGCTCATTTGCTTTACTAGAAGAATGCAATATATGTGGCCTCATTATGACAGCATCTGCTGCATCTACTATACAGGGAACAACACTGGCATTTTGAACTAATTCGTCTATTTCCTCTTGCTTTAATATACCGTGTTTATGGGTGCCTGGAATAACTTTTAAACATCCATTTTTTTCATCAGAGGGGTCAATATGTAATCGGAAAGTTACCATGCTATCAAGAACAGATACCGGAGGCTGGACATGATGCACCTCATCTTTAATTGACCAAGGACCCCAATCTTCTAGTTCTATTTTTTTATTCAAAGTAACCGTTTTATCTTGATGCCAAGTTACAAGCCAATTTTTATCAGGAGTTTTGTCAAAAAATATTGCTCGCACTAAACTCACTTGATTATTTAACAAATTACGCGCAATAGATAAAATAGCTTCATCTTTAGCGAGTTTTGCAATAGATTGAAATTTTTTCTCTAAATTTCTAATACCATATTTTTTTAATTTATCATTTTCAAGATCAATATCTACTTTGACTGAATTGATAGCATCTGGTGAAATCAATGCCCTGCGTATTTCTACACCATCTTTTTCAAAATCTAGCACTGACAATTCATAGCCCTCTAACGTCAAAATAAGCCGCGCGTCTTTTTGCGTCGGCTTTATTTATTTGTTAGAACTTTTTCAGGATCTATATAAATAATTCTGCCTTCTTTCCAAATAGGTAATTTCAAATTTAGCTCCGCCGCCTTCTTTTGAGCTGATTTTGAAGCTCGGAACATGGCGTTGTTTGCAAGTTTTGAATATGATATTTTTTCATTCATGATGATTCTTCCAGTATCATTGGAGTTTCCCCCGAGTTATCAAATATGACCCATTTATCAGCCAGTTCCTTATAGTGGGCCTGAAAATTATACCATCCTTTGTGATAGCGACGTCTAATTACATCCTCTGGTACATTATGTCCACCTTCAGCCACCCTTAGTTTAACTCGGTTAATTGCCATTTCTTCACTAGGTAGCTTTAAGAAGAACAATATTACTTCGTAGCCTTGGTTTTTCCATTTTTCAATATGACGAATGTAATTTACTCCACTAAGAGTTGTTTCAAAGGAAAATGATTCTTTCTTCTTTGCTATATCATCAATTTTTTTTAGTAAAAGTTTACCCGCTTCAAAAGCGACACTTTCAGGATTAAATGGTGATAGTCCTTTTGCTATAAGATCTGCATTTACGAAATTTAAACACGACGCTTCTTCTGGTAAAAAAGCGTCTGCAAATGTAGTTTTTCCTGCACCATTTGGACCCGCAATAATATAGCATTTCATTGATTCGCTACTCTTATACTTGATGTTCCGCTGAGCTAATTGCAGTTCTAACGTTGAGTTCAGCGGCGTATTTTTCTTTGGTTCTTTTTGTGCTATCTTGCACAAAAAGAACCAAAGAAAAATAGGTCCGCTTAAACGTGATGTTATAATTAACGTGGTAGTCACGACTCACGAACAACATGCAAACTCCTAAGTGGGCTTAACCAGAACGTAGCCTCAAACACTTATATTTTCAGCATGATTTTTGTACATGCCCTTTTGCTAGCAACGAACACATATTTTTACAACCAAGAAATAAGTCTACCCACAAAAACCTATGACTAAGTATAGTGCATATTCTGACCCTGACATAACAGGCCCAACGAAGCACATACTTTATTGATGGCAAGAAAAACGCACCCAGCCCTTTCGCTATACTCTCTGTCGTTTACCAGCAATACAGACTGGCCGGCTGATTCCTCGGTTTCTAAATAGACGATGATAAAGAACAAAGAAATAGATTCATTAAGAACGCGGACTTTCCGCGCTAGCGCAAAACAGATAATAATTTTTTTTTCGTTGAAAAGTTAGACACGGTAGGAACACTGATCACTCAGCGCCCCCCGTACAGATCCCCGCATGAAGTTTTCCCTCACGGGGCTCCTCGGTTGTACTCGCTTTCGCAGTCAGCAAAGACTTCATCGACTCTACCACCACACTTTTGTTATCGCTAGTTTCGCACAGCACACAGGTGTCGGCAAAGGGATAAAGGTTATGTAATGATTAAGTCGTTCCCAAGTAAAACTTCGTCGTCCACTTCGACGATTTAACCACTTATGCAGTAGTTCCATCACGTGGTGATTGACGGCATACAGACTCGCCAAATTACCGACTACGCCAAAGTAGTTGTAATGCCCACGCAACTTTCTCACCAAACAGGCCAGCAGTAATGAGGTCTTCATGTGCCGGTTCTCCTTGATATAGTCCTTTAAGTTGCGCTTCGCTGTTTGCAGCCTCTTTCTTTGTGTTCGTCGGAACAGGCGCGGCTTTCCTTGCTTGTCTGAATCCCAATAGAATTCAAAACTCAGAAAACTGAATCTGTTCTTCAGCCCAGGTTGAAATCGACTAAAGCGTAAGATACGTGTTTTATCCTCAGCAGCCTCTAGATTGAATTTCTCCAATCGTTTCGGCAACGCTTTATAAAACCGCTCTGCGTCTCTTGCATATTGAAACGCGCAAACAAAATCATCCGCGTAACGACAGATGATCGCATCACCTTCACAGTGGGGCTTGACCACTTTCTCGAACCATTCGTCTATGACGTGATGCAGGTAGATATTGGCTAGTATCGGCGAGATGCTGCCACCTTGCGGCGTGCCTTCTTCCGGATAGTCTATGCTGTTATCTTCTTCTAAAATCCCTGCCTTCAGCCATTTGTTAATGAGCCGTAGAAAGCGCTTGTCATCGACTCGTTGTGCTAGCATTTTCAGCAGCTTGTCATGGTCTATATGGTTGAAGAAGCCTTTTATGTCAGCCTCCACAACATAACCAAAACGGCCAAATTGCATTCTGACCACAAGATCATCTGCCGCCTGCCGGGCGCTTCGTCGGGGACGATAACCATAGCTGAACGGGAAGAAGTCTTGTTCGTAGATCGCACTCAGTATCTCTGAACTCGCTGTCTGAACCAGTTTATCTTCGATCACTGGAATACCCAGCGGTCTCGTCTTGCCTGGCCCTTTTGGGATATGCTTCCGTTTTACCAGTTTTGCTCGATATCCACCACGCTTTAGTCGGCCGATCAAGTCCGTTATGTGGCTTGAGAAATTTTCTCGATATCCACTATACGTGACTCCATCTACGCCCGTGGCCGCTTTCTTATTTAGTTTCCGAAAGCAATCACTCAGCAGCGTTTTATCAACACAGCGCGATAGATCTTTAAACCGGTAATTCGATTGCGTCTTTGCTTTATAGGCTATTCCCCGCAGGGAGCTTTGCTCATAGTGTTCCCAATCTTCTGCGTCGGGTATGAGGGTGCTTTGCAGGCTACGTACTTCCGTCAAATCCTTCCCCATGTACGTGGCTCTCCCACGCTCAGAGTACTATGTTCGATCCGACTCCCACCGAGCCTTCGGCCAATATCGGTTTTACCCGTTTCTCGGCTTTCCTGACAGTATGAATCAATGTCCAGAAACCAGCGCAGTCCCGTCTCCGCAGTACTTCGTGTCTCTCGCATTTCAGTTTCCTTCATTCGGTTCCTATCAGGGCCTCGATGGGGCTCCCAAGTTCTTGTATGCATCTCTTTGTACATGCCACAGTCTGATGACGCCGGAGATCCTTCACATCCTTACCATGACGGATGTGTCTGTGTTGACTTCGGTGTACGTTAAAACCCTCGTCAATCTCAATTTGCGTTTCGACGCTGTTCCAACTTTCAGGCGCTGCGAACGCCCTACGGCCTGCACAATTCTCTGTGTACGCTTCACCCATTTTGTTCGCCTTACGAAGTTTTTTTTTTCCAAAATAACTTCGGCTCCGCCATGGGCGCAACACTTGATACGGGTGGGAGGTTAGCCCTTACCCGACAGGGACTTTCACCCTGCAAGATGCACCAAGCTTCTACTTGGCGCTCTAACGTTTTTAATAACCGGCTGCACAGAGGGCTTTCAGAAAAAACGGCGTAGTGTGACAGTCCGCGTTAATTTGCTTGTTAGAGCTTAACCTGACAGTGCAGGATTGCGCTACCCTTTGATAATTACACCTTGCCATGTTTTGTTTTTTTATCTTTTGCTTTTAATTGTTTTTGTCTTTATCGTTTTTTACCTATTTTGGTTTTTTCATCACACCCTTTAAAGCGAGTAGATTGTATTATGTTTTAACGCTTATTCTATTAGCAATGACTAACAAATTTGTTTTGATGTTTTTATTTCTTGTTGCTCTAACGCTAAGCTAACAGGCGATTTTTTCGATGCGCGGGGTTTTGCGCATTGAAAAAATTGTCCTTGTTAAGCGCCAGGTTAGAATCAGCTCGGTAATAACGATTGGCTACCAATATGCAAACACCTCTGATTGATTTTAAACACAACGCGATACCTTAAATTTATAAGCTAGGATAAGGCTTGATAGCTTATAATTATAGCCCAATTATGAATCCACCAATGTAAAGTTGAATACTGGGCATTAATGAACAGAAGCACGAAGAACAATGGAAAATCCGCACCGTTTCATTTCACTTGTGTCCTGAAACCATAGCGAAACTATCTCAGACACCTCTCAAATATTAAACTTGCCGATTCACTTTACAGAATACGGATAGTGAAAATGACACCATATTTATTTACTGCGCCAAATTATTGTATTTAAAACCTTCGACAAATTCTAACGTTTAATTCACCCGCGCGTCTTTTTGCGTCGGGTGTAATTTCTTGTTAGCCGAGCAATTTATCATAGGTATCATGGGATCCAATCCAAAACCATAAAATGCCATCATCAACCTCAATGCCTAATGCACGATACTGAAGACTTGCTCTAACCGAATAGTATTTATTAATTCTTTTAAAGTGGAGGGACGGGTGCTTAGGATTTTCTTTTAGAAGTTCGTAATTCTTTTTTGCTAAATTTTGAATTGAGTTCGGTAATTTTTCGTAACATTTCCAGAATTTTGGCGATGCGTAGTGCTTCAAAGTTCGTTACTCTTTCCTTGTTTATGAGATACCATTGCCTCTTCCGCTAAATCATCAAGTTTTCCAGCTTCAATATCGTCTTCAATTTTGCGATCCCACATTTCAGAATCATATTCCATAAACCACGTACGAAATTCAATCATCTCATCTGGAGTTAGTGACTCAATTTCTTTTTCAATAGTTTCTATTTTACTCATAATCTCAATTCCTAATAATAGATAGTATTATTTTACCCCTAAATGCCAATTTAATTAAATTCTCATTATTTCTTTATATTTCAATATATTAGGCTAACAGTTATATAGACAACCGCACGGTAAATCAGATTTACCGTGCGGCCGTCTAAATCGATTCCTGCAATTATTGTTCCAGATAAATTCGTTTGTTTTGCATACATCCCCATTGTATTACAACCACCACAATCCGCTTTTAACAATCTATTTATTGGAAATAACTAAATATATAACAAGCACTTATTCCAATAAAGTTAATCTATAAGTTTAGACCACCAGCAAAACTTAGGTAACGGTTACAACTAAATAATAGTTTCGCTTTGTCTATATAAATCCGGTCGAGCAACTGTCTAATTAGTTATTTATACGGACGCGCGGTAAATCAGATTTAGACGGCCGCCGTTTAAATCGAGTCCAACAGATATTCTTCCTAATGAAGGTAACATTATTTAGTGTGTGAGTTTTAAATTAGATTGGGTTTATTTATTTTCATTAGCGGATTGGTTGACGATCTCCCGAATCGCATTGATTACTATTTGCGGCTCGCTATTCTGGATAAAATGGCCGCTTTTTTCAGCGATGATCTGTTTTCCTTGCCGCGATAATTCCGCTAGTTCCTAGCGATGCCATTCAATCAGATCGGAAGAGCACACGTCTGAACTCCAGTCACACTGATATATCTCGTATGCCGTCTTCTGCTTGAAAAAAAAAAAAGAAAAGAAGTAGAAAAAAAAAAGAAATATACAAATGTACACTGCAACTCGCTATACGATCACTATGTATCTGTT
>CAJVYT010000255.1 GCA_913009765.1 uncultured candidate division Zixibacteria bacterium | reverse complement strand
TTTATTCTTTTTTTTTTTCAAGCAGAAGACGGCATACGAGATATATCAGTGTGACTGGAGTTCAGACGTGTGCTCTTCCGATCTAGCTGAATCAGCCGCTTAAAATTTCAGTACTATTATACCAATTTTATCCACATAAAAGTATCATAAATTTCATTATTTAAAAAGCGGCAGGAATTGCTCTTGCCGCTTTTTGGTGGAAAGTGATAGTGGGTATTTTTTTATAAGTAATCTTCGAATTCGCTCAAGGTCACTTAAAAAGTTTAATTTAAATTACTCATCCGCCCCGATTCAACCAACATACGGACTTCATAATCAGGATGATTTTTGATATTTTCCATATTGATTTTAATCTTAGACGGATCAATATTCAGTCGATAATAGCCTAACCGATTATTTTCAAAAATAGACCAGTCAGAGCTTACTCCACGCCCGACTTCGTTTTTCATTCGATATAAATATCTCGCTTGATTAAACCCATTTTCGATTTCATCTTTGTAAATCCATCCCGATTCACCATACACTCGTGACCAAGCAAGTTTGATAAAATACTTAAACGACTTTCCCGTGAGACGAACCGGAAGACCGTTTATCTTAATCAAATACCGCTCACTCTCATATGACCCGTCAATTTCAATCATTTCCGGCTCGCTAAACATCATTGACATCATACCGGCATCGTTTACTGCAACACTGTTGGTTCGAGAATCCATCTGAACCTCCTCTTTAATTAGTTCTATTTTCTCGTTGATTTTCATCAACTTATCTTTTCCTATAAGAAACATTTTTTGGACTGACTCTTCCATAGCACAGAAGTCACCCAAACTCATAATGCCTGCATTTTGTAAAACCGAAAAATCTGACCGATTCAATAAATCCCCAAAACTTTCATACACAGCTCGAAACTCAGCCGGCAAACCAAACCGAACCGAAAATGACAAATCAGCCAATTTTTTCTTTAACGGCATATCATGTTCTTCCGACTGTATAAGCTCAGACACTGACAATAACAGATGACCGGCTGTTTCCCCAAGCGACATAATCTGCCCAAGATGCATTTGAAACCGTTCTTCCAATGTCTGCACCGGCACTAACTGACGCCACTGCTCAAGCAAGAGTACTGCTTTTAAAGAAGCAGCCTGACGAAAGGAAAGTGGTTTATGTCTATAATTTTCCCCTAACAACAAGACCGCTTCATCGGCAAATGACTCATATTCTTGATAGAACATACGAAGCGGAGTTCCCGACAACTGCTCATAACGATTCAATATTGACGGCGGAAGTGACCAGCCTGTTCCGCTCAACACAAGCGACAGCCAGCCAAATGGAGAATCAGGAATATTTTCGTTGACAACATACCGATAGTAGGTTGCCTCACTCACCGAAAGATTATACTTTGTCGCCGCCCGTCCAAACGGAGTAACAGCCAACAGCGATGTTGCCGAATCCTCTACTACCATACCAAGCATTACAAGTTGGTCAAACAATGCCGGAAAATCATTCGCCAGACCACCAAACTGCCCACAGAATGTCTTGGCAAACAGAGCTTCCGCATCTTTATTGTTCCGAGATGTTATCAGACCGCTTGCAATCATATTGAGCAGCCAATCCTCAATCGGACGAGAATAAAATGCCGACTCAAACTCTTCAGACTGTTCACAGGAAATATAGCTGCTCCATAAAATATCTCGGTCAAATTCAGACCGTGCCAAAACAATAGCTTTTCCCTTAGACTGCAAACCACCTGAAAGAAGACGTCCGGCTCGACCGGTCATATTATCAAATTCCGCTCTGCTCACAGGTACCAATGACGGCTTACCGCCGTACTTGCCGGAGGCATATTTCAGAGTTTCCAAATAGACGGTATCGGCAGGAAGATTCACCCCCATTGCTAAAGTAGTAGTTGAGAATATTGCCTTAATCTCTTTATTAATAAATGCTTGCTCGATAACGGTACGCTGTTTTTGAGTCAAGTCAGCATTGTGAAATGCAACTCCCTTACTTAACGCCTGCTTGAGAGACCGCACTAAAAACGACGGTTCTTCTGATGATAATTTTTCAATCGCTTCGGTCGCTTCTTGCCAGTCTACCACATACGCCAGTTTCAGAGCAGCATTAACTGTCTCTATGCGGGATTTCAAAAAGATAAGCGTAGAACCGCAACTTGTCTTAACCTGCCTTGTAAACAGCTCAAATGGATCATCAGAAGCATCTGTTGATTCAAACGACTCTTCACCGTCAATATGACTATTAAACGAACGGAATCGATATGTTCCCTCTGCCGCCACTCCTCGAATCAGTTCAACCGGACGTATCCGTTCTTCCACAACAGATGCATCAAGCCACGATGCGAGTTTGCCAGCCGATGAGTTGTCATCACCGATAACAGCCGAAAGACCAAGAATTGAAGGTGTATACACAGAGCTTTTTATTTTTGTCAGCAGTTGTTCTAAAACTGCTCCTCGTCCCGGCTCGGCAATTGTTTGAATTTCATCAACAACAACCAGTCCTATATTTTTTAAGATGTCTAATGAGGATGTTAAAAAACTGTCAAATTTTTCATAAATACAAAGGGCAATATGATAATCACCAAAGAGAAAAAGTTTGTCATTTTCGGGATGATCTCCGGTTAAAATAAGTGTCTTGATACCAAGCGGAGCATAGGTTTCATCAAACAGACGGTACTTTTCTTCAATGAGAGATTTGAGCGGAAAAAGCATGACAACTTTATGCCGAGAGGCAAGCGACTGTATAGCCGACATTTCAGCACAAAATGATTTGCCCGATGATGTTGGTGCTGAAATAATCATATTATGCTCCTTTTGTTTTTGCCATTCGCCCGAATTTCCGAGCAATTTTTTCTGAACCGCTGTTTGCTGAACCGGCAGAAGATATTCTCCCTGCCGTGTCCGCCATCTCTTGATAACTCGAGACGGTATTCCGTATTTCTCTAAATCGCCCACTTTCATAAATCATGCCCGCTTTCTGTTGTTGTTGTTTTTAAGTCTCCCCTTCGACTCCGCTCAGAGTGACTTATCATGCTAGGTAACTTGTCGGGTTTCTCGATTTTGAAATCTAACGATTTCAAACCAACGGAACCGCGACCTACAACTTTTTGTACCGACAGGGCAATGAAACAGAAGAACCTGCTCCCTTTCAAGCGTCGTCAGGAACCCTTTCCTGACGATTATATATTATACAGTCCGCCTTGTCGAAATATGCTCTTCACATACTGCACGAACTCAACCCGCATGATTGACAACTGAAACATCCGCCCATCTTCACCATTCCGCCGCCACAGTCAGGACAAGTCGAAGCGTTGACATAAGCATAGTTTTCAGCAACCGATTCTCCGACCTCGATAAAAGCTCCATACGGATGTGAATAATCCTCAAATGATTCGTTTTTCAAGTAGCCGATTCCATTTTGTTCTTCCATGATTTTATCTCCTGTTACATTGACCCGCAAGACTGTTGGTTTAGTTTGTAGGGAAGGTCTCGCTTTTGAGACCCGCTATAAGCCCCCTTCGACTCCGCTCAGGGTGACTTTTGTAGTCGTTCATTTCTCGTAAAATCATAATACTGCACATTTGTGCAGTTGTCAAGAGTGATTTTGAAAATAGACAGATTTATTTGCTAAGTCGTTGTGGAATTAGACTGTTGTGGGTTGACAAAAATAATGGCTTCAGATATAATAGATAAATGACTGAGAGAAAACTCACACAATACATCTTTATTATACTTCTGATATTTTCGCAAAATAGCTTTGCTGTTGAAAAGAAAAAGCCACAAATTCAAGGTACAATCTATAAGACAACAGAAAACCACAAGACTGTCGTAAGATATGATATCGTTTTTCTTCATGCTCAAATTGACTCAGCGTTTATATCTGTAAGTAGTTATAGAAACTTACGTCTCCTTCAGCCAAATAACACTTTTGATACGCTCAGCTTAAACATCTACAAAATTTCTGACACTCTACAAAATGAACACAAAAATCAAAAGATAGATTTATCGAATGATAGATTACACATAAAGGGAAAAATAATTATTCACCCTGATGATTCACATACGAACGAAATTTACTATGGTATATCAGGATGCTATACTGATGATTCTGGTAATGTTGCGTATCTTTATGAAAGTTCTGACGAGACTAATATCTGGTTTGGAATCGGAATGAGCCTTATCTACCCTGGTTATGGATACTATAAGAACAAAGACTATTCCACCAGTAAATTATTAATTACATGGGGCTTTTCACTTGAATTAAACTCAGGCAACTGGCGTGGACAAATCTCCACCCACTTAACAGAAGGTAGAAAAAAATATGTTTTGAGCGAACCATTTAGGTTTGAGTTGAGATACTACCTAAGCCGATACAAGAATTATTGTCCGCAAATTTATGGTGGGTTAAAGAAGAATACATTCAAATATGACATTGATAGTATTCAGAATCAATTTGAAGAAATGACTTTTGATATTGGAATAGCTTCGGAAACGACATTTGGCAGGATTGGATATCAATTTACTGATTTTCAAAATGGATATCATGCTATTGAATTTTTTTCACCCATAGTTGCTGGTATTCCAGGGAAATTTGGGACAAGATACTTATTTAGATTCAATAAACATTTTTGGGATTTAGGAATTGCCTTTCATTTGGAAAACATCGATCTTAACGATATTGACCATAATGAAAGAAGAAGGTTAGGGGCATATGATAATCGAAATTTCTTGTTAAAAGCTCTATCATATGGAGCAGCTGTCCCTTATTTACCTTTTTATGGTATCTATAAACTTTTTAAAAAAAATTAAGTAATCTCTCAAATATTCTAATAATTAGGTTTGTATATCAAAAAAAGGCAGGACTTGTGAAGGTTCTGCCTTTTATTTTTAATAATTTGTAGTTGTTATTTCAGTAATAGCATCTTTTTAGTCTCAACATAATTATTCGTCTCAAGACGGTAGAAATAAATACCGGTTGCAGTTTGTATACCGTCAGATGTTTTGCCATCCCACGTAATCCTGTAGTTGCCTGCAGAATATTCTTGGTTGACAAGTTGCTGTATTTGTTGTCCGAGTAAATTATAGATATTGATAGTCACATTTGATTTTGTCGGCAGATTAAACTCGATTGTAGTAGTTGGGTTAAATGGGTTCGGATAGTTTTGTGACATCTTGTAATTTGAAGGTAGATTATCCAAATCATATTCTGTAATACCTGTAGCAACAGGTTCAAATTTAGCTACAAAGACATCAGCATATATTCCTTGATATGTTCCTTGGTATGGGTTGACTGTCGGGAAATCAGTAGAGGCAGTATATCCAGTTACGTACACCGCACCGGAAGTATCTACTGCGATGGCATTAGCTTCATCATCATCACTACCACCTAAGTAGGTGCTGTAAACCAAACTATTACCGGTAGGGTTTAATTTGGTAACATACACATCACCATAACCACCACCCTGAAATGTTCCCTGATATGGATCGAGCATTGGGAAATCGGTAGAACTTGTCCGACCGGTTATGTATGCGGCCCCAGAAGCATCTACTGCAATAGCATTGCTATAATCAATACCACTACCACCTAAGTAAGTACTATAAATTAGACTGTCACCGGCAGGGTTAAATTTAGTGACAAAATCATCAGTTCCCCCTTGCTTTGTTCCGATATACGGGTTAAGTGTTGGGAAATTAGTGGAACCTGTCCACCCCGTTACATACGCTGACCCGTAAATATCTACTGCAATATCATAACCAATGTCACTACTACTACTGCCACCTAAGTAGGTACTATAAATCAAACTATTGCCAGTACTGTTTAGCTTGGTTACAAAAGCATCACCATAACCACCCTGATATGTTCCCTGAAATGGGTTGAGTGTCGGAAAATCAGTAGAGATTGTATATCCTGTCACATACACTGCCGTGGAAGCATCTACTGCAATTCCTGAGCATAACTGACCACTTGAAAATTCAGAGCCATAATCATCATCACTACCACCTAAGTAAGTGCTGTAAATTAAGCTGTCCCCAGTAGAATTCAACTTGGTTATAAAAACGTCTACTCCACCCTGTGCTGTTCCAATATACGGATTAACTGTTGGAAAATCAGTGGAATTTGTACTTCCCTCTACATACGCTACCCCAGAAGCACCAACTGTAATACTCCCACCGTGATCTTGATTACTACCACCCAAATAAGTGCTATAAATTAAGCTGTCCCCAGTAGAATTCAACTTGGTTATAAAAACGTCTACTCCACCCTGAAACGTTCCCTGATATGGGTTGAGCGTCGGGAAATCGGTAGAATTTGTTCTTCCTACTACGTATGCCGACCCTGAAGCATCTACGGCAATATCATATCCAACATCAGCACCTGTACCACCTAAGTAGGTACTATAAACAGATCGGAAGAGCACACGTCTGAACTCCAGTCACACTGATATATCTCGTATGCCGTCTTC
>CAJVYT010000254.1 GCA_913009765.1 uncultured candidate division Zixibacteria bacterium | reverse complement strand
ATTGTTTGCTGCCCAAGTCTTGTCATTGTGCTTAGTTTCACATCATTCAGGATTGATAGATTGTATTTCTCCTGATGGAATAGATAGCTATTCAAAACGTATAAACAAAAATAAGGATAAAACATATCTTAATGAAATCACAGGCAATCTTGTTAAAGAGACAGAGAACATAATAATAAGCCGCTTACAATCATCAGAATTTTCTCAAAGTCTTATTGATAGGTTTAAGTCATTACGAAGTACTCATGATGATAAGGAAACATTAGAAACCATTGCTTTCAAACGCGGGTTGCTAATACGGTTTCTTTTTAGTTGCTTGATTGATGCAGATCGATTGAATACGGCTGATTTTGATGCTCCAGACATTGCAGAATTGAGAAATTATAGTATGTATGATGATTGGACGTTACTATCCCAAAAATTAGATAAAAAGTTGAATAACTTTGATTTAAATGGGATTAATGATATACGGCAGAAGATATCGCAGGCGTGTCTAAACTTTTCCGGGAAACCAAAAGGCTTATACCAATTAACTGTCCCCACAGGCGGCGGGAAAACACTCGCCAGCTTAAGATTTGCTTTGCATCATGCTGACAAGCACAAAATGGACAGAATTATATATGTTCTACCATATACAACTATTATTGATCAGAATGCTGAAGAGATACGTAAGATTTTGGAAGAAAAGGATGAAAACGGGGAATATCTTAATCGTGTGGTTTTGGAACATCATTCCAATTTATTGCCGGATAAAGAAAGTGCAAGACAAAAAGTGCTCTCTGAAAATTGGGATGCTCCTGTCGTGCTAACGACAAATGTACAGGTGCTCGAAGCATTATTCGGATCAGGAACACGTGGTGCGCGAAGAATGCATCAACTTGCAAATGCAGTTATTGTTTTTGATGAAATCCAGGCATTGCCGGTTAAGTGCGTTCACTTATTCAATATGGCTGTTGATTTTCTTGTAACCAACTGTGGTTCTTCGGTTATTCTATGTACGGCAACTCAGCCGCTTTTAGATAAAATTGAAAAGAAGTCCAGAGCGTTGTCTATTACTGCAGAACAACAAATCATTTCCAATGAGAAGCAGATATTTGAAGATTTAAAACGCGTTGAGGTTTATGACAAAACAAAGGTTGCTGGTTGGAACAATGATGAAATAATAGAACTTGCAGGTCAAGAACTTGCTAACTCTGGAAGTGTTCTTATGGTCGTAAATACAAAAAAATCTGCACGTACACTTTATCAGCAGTGTCAATATTTGAAGAATAGTAAGGCATATCATTTGAGCACAAATATGTGTCCGGCTCACCGTATGAATGTTCTTGAAAAGGTTAAAAATGATTTGAGTGATAAAAAGTCGGTTATTTGTATCAGCACCCAGCTTATAGAGGCAGGTGTTGATATTTCATTCGGGTCAGTTATTCGCTTTTTGGCAGGACTTGATTCAATCGCACAGGCCGCAGGGAGATGTAATCGTCATAATGAAATGTATCCGGCGTTAGGCAATGTTTACATAATAAATCCGGCCGATGAAAACATTGACAGTCTTGAAGATATCAGAATAGGTAAGGAAAAGACTGAACGGTTGCTGGATGAATTTAAAAACAATCCTGGAAAATACAGGAATAATATTATAGGCACTGAAGCTATGGAGCAATATTATCAATATTATTTCTATCAAAGAAAAGATGATATGTGCTACCCTGTCAGCTCTAAATCTCCTGTGGGACATTCGGATAATTTATTTAATCTGCTCGCTCTGAATAAAGTTTCTGTTTTAGAGTATGAGCGCATGAATGGCAAAGCGCCAGGTATTTTATTAAGGCAGGCTTTCATGTCTGCTGCCAGGTCCTTTGATGTAATAGATAATGTGGCGAGAGGAATTATTATTCAATATGGGGATGAAGGGAAAAGGATTGTCAATGACCTTTGCTCTGCTTATGAACTGGAAAAACAATACAAATTACTTCGGCAGGCCCAGCGGTATTCAGTAAATGTCTTCCCAAATGTATTAACTAAGTTGTTGGATGATCAAGTGGTTTATGAAGTTCAGAAGGATTCAGGCATTTTGTATCTTGATGAGCGGTATTATAGCGACAAATTCGGATTAAGTGAAACGACGGTGACGAGTATGGAATTATTAATGGATAAATAAAGGGGGCGCATATGAAAAAGGAAAATAAGGTTGAATTTAAAGTATACGGTAAATATGCCCTTTTTACCGATCCGTTGACAAAGATCGGCGGAGAGAAATGCTCGTATCATATTCCAACCTATGAGGCTTTGAAGGGCATATTGAGTTCTGTGTACTGGAAGCCGACAATTATCTGGATTATCGACCGGGTAAGAGTAATGAAACGTATACGGACGCAGAGTCGAAGTGCAAAACCTTTAGTTTATCATGGCATATATCCGAGCATGAAGGACCCTAATAAGAAGACAGTACCGTTCAATACACTCTCGATCTATACATATATCGCTGATGTTGAGTATCAGGTTCAGGCACACTTTGAATGGAACATGCATCGCGAGGATATGGCTAAAGACAGAAATGAGAATAAACACTATTTTGTTGCTAAACGAATGATAGAAAAAGGTGGAAGGAGAGATATCTTCCTGGGTTCGCGGGAATGTCAGGGTTATGTTGAGCCATGTAGGTTAGGGGATGGCATAAGTGATTACGATAATTATGGAGAAATAGCATTTGATCTGATGTTTCACGGCTTTGATTATCCTGATGAGCTTGGGGAAAATGAGCTTCATGCCAGGTTTTGGCGTCCGAAAATGATTGACGGACATGTTGATTTTATTCGTCCTGAAGCATGCGATATACGAAAGCTTGTAAGGCCTATGACTGCAAATCCGCCAGAGTCGGTGGGATTAGAAGAGGAGGGATTACTTGATGAGCTGGATACACAAACTGTATGAGACCTATGAGAATTGCCAAGCCGTGGCTGGTAAGATTGTCTCTGAAAAAGAAATGCCGATGCTGCCTATTTGCCATACAACGAACGAGGCGCAAATTGAAATAGTCATTGACCAACAAGGCAATTTTAGGAGGGCGAGGGTTGTACCAAAGGAGCGGGCAATGACAATAATCCCTTGTACAGAAACATCTGGAGGTAGGACCGGCAAAAAGCCAGTCACTCATCCGCTTTGTGACAAGTTTCAATATGTGGCAGAAGATTTTACACAATATGGTGGAGAAGTTACTTCTGGTTATTCTGCCGATCCAAGCGAACCATTTAGAGATTATATTGCCTTGCTATCCAACTGGTGTGAGTCAGAGTTTTCTCATTTAAAATCTCACGCGATTCTTAAGTACGTTAAGAAGGGTTCTGTTATTCGGGATCTCGTTGATCATAAACTGTTGTTCACAGGGAATGATGGAAAGCTTATAAAGAAGTGGGAGAAAAGGGACAAGAATGCTCCTGAAATATTTAAAGTGAAAGGCATAGCTTCTCAGACCGACGCATTCATTCGATGGGAGGTTGAGAATGATAAATGTCCCAAGGTATGGGAAGACAAGACACTTTGGGATAGTTGGAGCAAATACTATTTGAGCAAGAAACAAAACAAAGCTCTTTGTTATGTTTCGGGGAAAGAACAATTTAGCACAGAGCAGCATCCTTCGAAATTACGGAATAAAGGTGATAAAGCAAAACTAATATCTTCAAATGATACATCAGGCTTTACATTCCGTGGTCGCTTTAAGGATGCAAATCAAGCATGCGGTGTTGGATATGAAGCCACCCATAAAGCTCATAGTGCTCTTCGTTGGTTAATCAGCCGACAGGGTAAAGTTTTTTATGTGAAAGGTGATAGTGGACAAGCCAGCGCAAGCTTAACCATTGTTGCATGGTCAACTTCTGGAAATCAAATTCCAGATGCTTTTGGTGATGCCTTTTCGATATTAGGAGAAGAGAATCTTAAGAGCGATGAAGAAAACATGTATACAGCTCAGAACCTTGCAATCAAGCTCAGAAATAAAATAGCTGGCTATAAAGCCGACCTAGGCGATACAAGTAATATTGTTGTTATGGGTCTTGATTCAGCAACACAAGGCCGAATGGCTATTACATTTTATCGAGAATTAACTGGCTCAGAGTTCTTAGCGCGACTTGATCAATGGCACGATGCCTGTGCATGGATTCATGATTATCGTTTTACTGAATACAAAGACAATAAAAAAACTAAGAGAAAATATATTCGATTTGTCGGGTCTCCCGCGCCTAAAGACATTGCTGAGACGGCATATGGAAGCAAATCATCTGATAAGTTGAAGAAATCAATAGTTGAACGTTTTTTGCCTTGCATTGTTGATGGGCAGCAGATTCCACGGGATATTGTTGAGTCAGCAGTTCGTAGGGTATGTAATAGGACAGGCATGAAGGAATTAGAATGGAATAAAGCTCTTAGCATCACTTGTGCTCTTTATAGAAAATTGAATAAAAAGGAGGGATATAGTATGGCGTTAGAGGAGGATCGTAAAACTCGTGATTATTTGTATGGCCGGTTGTTAGCGGCTGCGGATTGTATGGAAAGATTTGCGCTATTCACATCTGATAAAAAGAGGGATACAAATGCCGCGCGCTTAATGCAGCGTTTTTCTGATCGGCCTTGCAGTACGTGGAAAACCATTGAGCTTTCGCTGTCTCCTTATAAGGCGAGGCTGGGTGGAAGGACTAAAAAATATCAGGATGTGATTGATAAAGCAATGAACTTGTTTAAGACACCTGAGGATTTCACAAGTGAAAAGCCGTTAAGTGGGGAATTCTTATTGGCATATCATTGTCAACGGGAAGCATTAAAGCCCCAAAAGGGAGAACCGGATAACATTGAAGATACTAATTTAGAGGAATAAATTTAACGACATATAAAAAGGAGGCTTTAAATGGAAACATTGAAAAATAAAATTGACTTTGCAGTAATATTCAGTGTAAATCGTGCCAACCCTAATGGGGATCCGTTAAATGGTAATCGGCCGCGAATAAATTACGACGGTTTAGGTGAATTGTCCGATGTATGTATCAAGAGAAAAATCAGAAACCGCTTGATGGAGAGTGGCCACAGTATTTTTGTCCAATCGGATGACAATAGAGTCGATGATTATCGCAGTTTGCGTTCAAGGGCAGAGGGTGAATTAAAGAGTGTAATGGGTGACAATAATAAATTCAGGGAAGACGCCTGTAAAAAATGGATAGATGTTCGATCTTTTGGACAAGTGTTTGCTTATAGCGGAAAGACCAAGAAGGCAAAAGAAGAAGGTGAAGAAAAGAGTAGTGATTCAGGTGTTTCCATTGGCATCCGTGGGCCAGTATCAATACATTCAGCATTTAGCGTTGCACCGGTAAGTGTTTCAAGTATGCAGATTACAAAAAGTGTAAACAATGAGGATAACAAGAAAGATCTCAACAAGAAAACTCCTGACACAATGGGAATGAAGCATCGTGTGGATCATGGATTGTATGTATCCTACGGGGCTATAAATACTCAGCTTGCTTCAAAAACATGGTTTACCGATGAGGATGCTAAAGCTATAAAGAAATCGCTTGAACACTTGTTTGACAATGATGCGTCGTCTGCACGACCTGAAGGCAGCATGGAGGTAGTTGCTGTTATATGGTGGGAACATAACGGCAATGGGCAATATTCGTCTGCTGTGGTTCATCGGTCTTTAAATGTAGGTCTTATAAAAGATGGCAGTGACCCGAAAAAGATCGAGGAATATTCTATCAAGCTCAAAACCCTTTCGGGATTAAAGCCAGCACTATATAATCCAAACAACGTAACCATTGAGGATGTAAATGACTGACAACAATAAACCACCTCAACTAATCCCCCCACACGGCGGCTACCAGGACCTACAGTCCTATAAAATGTCTGAGATCGTCTATGATGCTTCGGTTGTCTTCTGCGACCGCTTCATCAACATCCGCTCCCGCACCCATGACCAGATGGTGCAGGCGGCGCGAAGCGGCAAACAAAACATTGCTGAAGGCAGCATGGCGTCCGGTACTTCCAAGAAATTTGAACTTAAACTTGTCGGGGTGGCCCGGGCAAGTCTTGAGGAGCTGCTGCTGGATTTTAAAGACTACTTGAGGCAGAAGGAATTACCCCTCTGGGCAAAGGACCATCCAAAGGCCGGTGAAGTGAGAAAACTCTGTTATCAAAAGAATAAGTCGTATAAGACTTATAAGTCCTATTTGGAGGCTTCGCCTCCTGAAGTCGCCGCTAACACCATGGTCTGCCTGATCCACCAGACAAACTACCTGCTTGACCGGCAATTGAGGTCTCTCGAAAAGGGGTTCCTGAACGATGGCGGGTTTACGGAAAGACTCTACCATGCGCGATCAAGATCGCGCAGAAAGAAATAGGTCATATATGACTTATAAGCCCTATACAGAAGACAATCTCTTGCCGCTTTCAGCCTTGCAGCATCTGCTGTTCTGCGAGCGGCAGTGCGCGCTGA
>CAJVYT010000253.1 GCA_913009765.1 uncultured candidate division Zixibacteria bacterium | reverse complement strand
TCATCGCTGCACTTCACTCCCACTCTCTGCTGCGCTGTCACTTCTGTTTCTTTTTTTTTTTTTATTCATTTTTTTTTTAATGATACGGCGACCACCGAGATCTACACTCTTTCCCTACACGACGCTCTTCCGATCTGTTCCGGCAAACTTTACGTTGGTTGATTCTGGCAACGGAGTGGCTGTGTATACCTTTACTCCAGATTTCACTCAAGCAGGTCTTTATGATATAAATATTATTGTAACCGACGGAATTCTTTCTGATACAATTATTGTTACCTATTCAGTGACAGAAGCAGGAAACCAAATGCCGGTTTTAAATTTTGTTGCCGATACCAGTACAACTGAGCTTATTAATGTTACTTTTAACATTACATCTTCTGACCCTGATGGTGATTTCCCGATTATTAGCGGCTTGTTGCCTGCCGGTGCAGTGATTTCTGATAATGGCGACGGAAGCGGATTATTTACTTGGACACCTACTGATACCGATGCGGGAGTCCATGATATTATGATTTATGCGACCGACTTTGTTGATCCTCTATTTGTTGATTCACAACTGATGCAGATTACTGTTGCTGATACAAACCGAATACCATTCTATTTTATCTCCTATCCGGGCACGACTATTGACGAAGGTGATACATTACAATTCTCTATCTTTGTAGACGACCCTGATGGAACTGTTCCGACAGTCAGAGCATTTTTAGATGGTACCGATTCGTTGGCAACAAATATGACATTTGTTGATTCTGGCAATGGTGTTGGGGTTTTAACCTTTATACCTGACCATACCCAAGGCGATACACCTGTCGAAACATTTTATGATATTCGTTTTGAGGTGTGTGATGAAATTGATCCGGCTTTATGTGTACAGACTCAACTTCGGACTGTCCGTGTAGCTGACAAAAACTTCCCGCCGGAGATATTTCTTTTGGATGGTGCAGGACCTTTTACTCTGAATGAAGGAGAAAGTCTTGCTTTCAGAGTAGGGACTTTAGATCCAGAAGGGTTTGCTATAGCAGAATTTAGAGCTGAAAACCTGCCTTTGAACGCTACTTTTAGCGGTGTTCTTACGCTGCAAACTTTATTATTTGATCCTGACTATACTCAAGCAGGTCAATATTTTATAGACTTTATCGCAGTTGATAATCTTGGGGCTGCTGATACGGCAACAGTTGAAATTAATGTGTTGGAAGTAGGAAATCAAGCTCCAATCTTTTCAACAATTCTTGCCGATACAACCGTTGTTTTTGTAGGTCTTAGCTCAAATATAGTGGTTACAGCATCTGATCCCGAATCACAGCTTGTTGTTCTTACTGCTGACCCAATAATGCTTAATGCGACATTTTCAGATCCGGGTACTGGTACTGCCACATATTCAATAACACCTGATACGACACAATTAGGAACAGTTACGTTGGTGACCTTTATCGTCACTGACCCGTTACTTGCTGCCGATACAATTATGACAAATATACAAGTCAGTTCGTTTACGCGTGGAGATTTAGATGATGACGGGAAATACACTATGAACGATATTGTTTATATTGTAAACTATCTGTTCAGAGACGGAGTATCACCTTATCCGGAAACTTCCGGAGATATTGACTTAAGTGGAACTATAAATGTTGCCGATATCGCATACCTTGTGAACTATATGTACAAGGCAGGACCTCGTCCGCCGCAGTAATTGCGATAATAATCACATAATAAGCTTGAAAAGCCGCTCAAAAAAGCGGCTTTTTTTTATGTGTGAAAAAAAATATGAAAATTATGCATTTCTCTATGAAGAAATGCTGAATTCTCTTGACATTTTTTTATTTAAAACCTATTTTTAGTTACAGCCCTCTTGGACCAGGGCTTTTTGTTAGCTGTGTGTCTAGCGTTTTTTTCTCGCAAGAGAACATTTTATGTGAGTTACAACTTTTGAAAACGTGAATAAGAAATAAGTAATGGATTCTGTGAGCGAATTTCTGTTGTAGTTTTAAAATGTTCAAAAGGACGATGTTTCCTTTGAAACAATTAAACATTTGTGGCATGGTGATGTCGAATGTTTAGGAAATGGAGGTAATGTAAAAAAAGAGTAAGATTGCAAGTAAAGATTTTCTATGAAAAATCTTTATGAAACAAAAAAACTTTTTGATTATAACTCGTACTTTCTTATTTCTCATATGGATGAAATAAGTTGGGAACTTTAAAAACTCTCGAAAGGAGCGATGAATGCTAAGGAGATTTTCAACTATTTTTACCCTCTCCTTCCTGTTAGTTGCTTTTATAGCAATGACAGCATTTGCTGCCAACAAACCGGTTGACAAACGTTCTTCTGGTTCAAGACTTGTAAAATCAATTTACTATTCTTATCCAGACGAATCAGTTAGTCAGGATCCTGTTGGTAGTACTGCCGCACTTGGTAAATCTGTTTATTCTTTAAGTGCTGCAGGAGTATCTCCCGGTGTACCTTTTGGTGACACTTGGTATGATTATCAGCATAATAGCACAGTAGGTCGTATGATTGATTGGGGTGATGATCCTTTTTCAAGCGGACATGCCCTAATTCATTTTGGTTGGATGAGACTTCCTGGTGCTGCTTTAGCTCAACGTGCTTATGCATATAACTACTATAACTCTGATCTCGGAAACTTAGGTGGCGTTTCTGTTATTCAGGCACCTGATGAATATGCAGGTTATGTTAATGTTCAATCTACAAATGCCGGTGCTGCTATTGTCGGTGGTCACAATAAACCTAGTGCCGGTTATGCGTCACAATTTTATTATGACGGAGGAGCTGGATCAGAATTTTGGTCTCAAAGTAGCCGTGTCCCTGATTCAGTACAAATTTGGGATGGAACATCTGGTGGTGCTGCTGGTCAAGAAGTTATTTGGCCTAAATTTGCATATCAGGAAGGAACTGACACAGTAACTCACGTTATTTCTCAAGTTTTTGGTTCTGATCTTTCAGTGGCTGACGGTATTTACTATTTCCGTAAAGTTGGTATAGCAAATAATGGTATATGGGATTACCCTCCATATATCGTTGACTCCATCTTTACTTCTTCTCATGATATCGTAGCAAGTAAAACTTCTGATAAAGTTGCTATAGCTTGGACAGCAAACTTAAACTACATTCCAGGCGACCCAAATGATGAACAATATGCAGTTGGCGTTTGTGACACATGTTCAGGTGTTACTCCTTCTGCTTGGAAACGTTGGGAAAATGATGTATATTTTCAGACTTCTGATGACCAAGGTGCAACATGGAATCCTAAACAAAACATTACTAAATATCGTAGTGGATTAGGATTTTTTGCTTACGCTGAAATTTCTATAACTTTAGATGTTTCTGATAATTTTCACATTCTTTGGAATGGTGTTCCTTGGCCGGAAAACCGCGATGACTTTGGTCCGGATAATTCTTGCCGTTTATACCATTGGTCTGAAGATGTTCCTTTTCAACGTGTAGTAGCTGACGCTAATTGGCCTGCTGAAGATCTTGATTGTAGTGCCGGTGGCTTTAATGTCAATATGTCTAAAGTTTCATTGTCAGAGTGTGATGGCAAGATGTACGCTATGTGGGTTCAAGTTAATGATTGGCCTAATGGCATATATGATGATTGTGCCGCACGTGCAGCTACTGACCGTTTTGGTTCTGCAAACGGTGAACTATATCTTTCCGTTTCTTCTGATAACGGTACTACTTGGGATTCCCCTCGTAATTTAACAAACTCACGTACTCCTGGTTGTGGTCCTGGTGATGGCTTAGGCGATTGCGAAAGTGATAGTTGGCCTTCCATGACACGTTATGGACGTCAAAATAAAGCTGGTGAAGATTGGCTTTCTGCTATTGTTGTAGATCCTTCCGGTGGTACTTATGCCGGTGATTACTATCTTGACATTCAGTATGTTCATGACCGTGATGCCGGTGGTATAGTTATGGATGAAGGTACATGGCAGTTAAGTAACATGAATTGGTTCAGACTTGCATGTGTTGAACCGATTCCAAATCCACTTATCTCGTTTTCACCTCGTGTTGTTGAAATTCCTACGTGGGTTAAACCTTCTGAATTTTTAGATATTGATTTAACTATCGAAAATTTCGGTAACGTTGCATTGTCATATTCTACTACTGTTGTTGAAGATAATGGTACACCTGGATGGTTAGCTGTTTCCGGTTTAAGCGGTTCGGTTCCTTCAGGTCTTAGCAATGTTGAAATTGGTACTCTTTCTTTAAATAATGGTGGTGTTCAAACTACTGAAGCTCTTTTAGTTGGTTCTGTTATTTTTGATTCTAACGCACCAACTACACCTGATACTCTTCATGTAAGTCTTTTAGTAGTTGATACATTAGTTGCAGCTACACCAGATACAGTATCAGGTTATTTAAGCCTCGCTGTTTCAACTAGTGGTAACTATGGTAATTCAGGTGATTTCCGCATTAACTTAGATTTTGTAACTAATGGTGCTGACTGTGATACCACAGCTCAAGTGTATCTTTATGACGGTTCTCCTGTTATTTTACCAAATGATACTACCCTTTATTCTTCTATCTTTGATAATGGTTGGACAACTCCTAATGGATTTAAACCTCAGGTAGAAGGATCGTTTTCCGGTTCTCAACCTACATATAACTGGTATACAACAGGTACTTTTGTTACTCCTGACTCAACTATAGCTTTTGAGCAAACATTCTATGCTCCAACTGCTAATGGTGCCAGCTATATGGTGAAAGCACTTAAAGTTTGGTCTCATGATGGTGCTGCTCATTCCGGTTTAAGAATTGGTGATGCAATTGACTGGGATATCCCATCTGATTCAGGTGCTGAAAATGGATCTGCTATTGATCCTCTAGCTACTCGTAATTTGATTTATCAAATTGGTCGTGAATATGATCAAGACGATACTCTTAATGATGGTACTCTTGATCCGACAGGTACTGACTGTATTGATGATGACAGACGTTTTGGTGGTATGGCTTTCTTGAAATCAGTTCTTAACGGTACTGATCACAATGATGCTCCTGCCTCTGCTTATACAGCAAGAAACGATTCTTTTGTCTTCCCGAATGCTAATTTTGTTCCTAAACAACTTTGGGATAATATGGGAAGTTCAGGTTTCACTATTGCAGATAGTGCTGAAGATTTACACATGGTTATGTGTTATGAACCTTCATTTAATCTCGGTGCTTCTGATACTATTGTATTCTATATCTCTTTAGTAACTATCTTAGATGGTGTTGCTGCTGATGTAGGTACAGTTGCTGACGATGCTGAAGCATTTGCAATAGCTAATAGTTACTGGCCTGACGGTCCACCTGTACCTAAACCTCCTGTTGTTTCTGATATTCCAGATCAATCAGTTGTTGTGGGTGATCCATTTGTAGCTGTAGATTTAAATACATATGTTGCTGATGCTGACAACACTGATGCTGAAATAACTTGGACGTATGCTGGAAATACTAATTTATCTGTAGCAATAGATGGTGGCAATATCGCAACTATTACTGCTCCAAATGGTACTTGGCTTGGTTCTGAAGCAATTACCTTTACTGCTACTGATCCTGACGGACTCTTTGATTCAGACATTGCAACATTTACAGTTCACTCTGCAAGTTGTTGTGTTTTACGTGGTGATGTAAACGGTTCCGGCTCTATCAATGTTTCTGATTTGGTATATCTTGTAGCTTATAGTTTCCAAAGCGGACCTGCACCTACATGTGAAGAGCATGGTGACGTTAACGGCTCCGGTTCTATTAATGTTTCTGATTTGGTATATCTTGTAGCTTATAGTTTCCAAAGCGGACCTGCACCGGCTCCATGTAATTAATATTTGATTGAATTGCTTACATAGTAAAAACTATTTTTACTATATACAAACAGCCCGCAAAATTTAGCGGGCTGTTTTTTTCTTTGGAAAACCACTTGTATTTAGTTATACTATATTATGTTATCTGTATTACTGCCATAATGTACTTACGAAAAGTAGATTCATTAAGAATATAAATTAGATGCAAATGATTGCATGTCTTATTAAGAATTAACAACTTTAAGTCGATATAGAATAAAGCCTTATGGTTTAATATTGTTCGGCATGAATCTTGTTCAAATATAAATAGGAAAAAAACATAATAATATCATTATGGAGATTAAAATGAACCTAAAAGCTAAGACAGTTTTAACATTCTTATCAACCATGCTGTTGCTGGTTATTTTTGCATCAACCGCTTTTACTATGGTGTATCCCGGACTCAATCAAAAAAAGCCAAAACCTTTTATAATTAAAGGTATTGTGGCGATTCAATTTGAAGATAATATTGATCTAAATATGACCAATAAAATGCAGCACAGTATAAGATCGGAAGAGCGTCGTGTAGGGAAAGAGTGTAGATCTCGGTGGTCGCCGTATCATTAAAAAAAAAAAAAAATAACAAAGAAAAAAGAAAAAACAAAAAGATAAAAAAAAAAAACAACATAATCTACTATGTACTAGCAGCAGTCTACAGAAGTGTAAGATGG
>CAJVYT010000252.1 GCA_913009765.1 uncultured candidate division Zixibacteria bacterium | reverse complement strand
AGATCATTTTACGGGGCGACAGTGTGCGCACTGCGATGTAGTAGTAAAAAAAGAGGGTGAAATTAGCTGGGTCATTGAATAGATTGTTTTTCATACAAATACAAAACGAATTGATAACAAGTCAGTGCGTTAGTGTGTGGGGTCATGGGCGAGAGGCAATGGGTTTCATATCGAGGTTGAACCTCGATATGGACTGGTGACAGATTGCCACCGGTTTGGAGCGTCATTTTAGTTTCTTTCTCATTTAATTTTATCTTGTATATTTTTTTTTGCTCTATCCCAATCCACAAATTCATTGTTCCCATTTTTAATCCCGTCTTCTCTCTCATGCAAAACTCTCTCATGCCAGGATGGAGATGAAATACTATCTGCTCTTTTGCATAAATCGTCCCATATAGCTTCCATGGTTTTAATTTTATCCTCTGCCGTCATTTTTTCTAAAGGCAAATTAATTTCCATTTTGTCCTCCTTTGTCCAATTATAACTTATTATGCTTAAAGGCGGATAATGTTCTGATGACTGGCACTATCCATGAAGCACCCTGTACTGATAGATGCACATAGTAATGAGGAGAATGCGTGAGAGAAGCTCCCGGAGAAGAAAAAACGTGAAATAGGATTTGGAAGAGAGTAGGCACCTAAGCCCTCTTTTATCTTTTTCCCTAGCCTATCGCCCCGAGCCCATCGCCTTATGCACTTTCTTCTTGCCCCCGTGTAGCGTTTTCCCCGTAAACGGGACTTAATCCCTGCAATCACTCTGTGATTACTAGGGGCGCAGGAATCAACGGGGGTCCGTTCTTCCGAGTATCAGCGCTTTTTTTAAAATCAAGAATTTACTTGCCCATAAGGCGTAAAATCGGATATACTTTTTTTGGACAAGACGATGGCTGAATAGAAATTTCTGGAACTCCGGCAACACATCATTTTTCATCTTCGTGTCCTGTTTTGACAAAAAAACCAGTAAATAGATATTGCATATATCATGATATTACAGAGCAATTACGAAAACCTTGCAAACAAGTTTACTTTAAAACTAAATACTTATAAAACTGGCATTTCTGACAGTGATATTGAAAGTCCAGCAAACGGATATTGCGTAGATTAATTGTTATGCAAAAATAAAAAAAGGAGAAAAAATGAAGAATGCAATCACGCTTCTCATTGTCGTTGTACTGGCTCTGCCGTTTTCAGTTTATGCTCAAAATTTAAAGGATCAAGTTCCGGCACCTAAAACTAAACTTGAGGAATTCTCTGCAAAAACTGGAGCAGTCATAGTACGTGGCTTCGAGAAAATCGGCACGGTTAATGGTCTATACGACACTTCAATAACTGTTGAGGTTAAAGAATTTATTAATGTATCTACAGGGAAAAAAGAATATGGAATTACAATACAAGTTAAAAAAGAAGAAGGACGTTATGACAAGGACAATACTTCCTACATAGACTATGACGAAATTGAATCTTTGATCAGCGGCATAAATTATATTTCTAAGATTGATAAGACTGCTACAGAACTTTCCAACTTCCAAGCAGATTATAAAACAAAAGGCGATTTTGGCGTCTCCACATTTAGTTCTGGCGATAAAATAATGGTTGCTGTATCAAGTGGTCACATTAGTCAAGTAACAGCTTTTTATAAAATGACATATCTTCCAGATATAAGAGAAATCATAGAGAAGGCAAAAGATAAAATTGATGTATTGAGGAAATAAAAGTGAAAAATCAGAAAATTAATAAAAGAGGAGAAAACCTTATGATTATCAATTCCTACAGGCCTTTTTCTATAATTATTACACTTTTTGCTTTTATAGTATTATGGGGGTGTGCTACACCACTTAAAACGGCGTCTGATGTACAGTCAGGCTGTAGACTCAAAGAAGATCCATATGAAAAAACAACTTGGATATCTTCTCCGTATCAATTTGTATTTGATAACCCAAGTTATCTCATTCGTGTTTTAGTAAAGGATAATGATGTCGCGTTTTATCAATTATATATTGATGAAATCTTCAGTGAATGGGCTTTTATTGATAGCGCTCATGATATACAAGGCAGGAGCTTTGATGTTGTTGAGATAAAACGTGAAGTAACTCAAAGTGCTAGTGTAAGAGAAATTGTTGGGGTTGAACTATCTAGAAATTATCTTGATGAGGCTGCGGTTAGTGGAATAAATATGAAGTTAAAGGGGCGATATGGCAGTGCAATTGCTCAAGTCCCTGCTTTTTATGTAAAAGGCTTTCTTCAATGTGTGGATGATTACTTGCGGTAATAGTATTGATAAATCAAATAATTAATGAGGAGGCCATGAATGATCTTGAACATCAACGATAATGATATTTTAACTAAAGTACAGAAATATGAGCTTGATCGTAACGAAATAGGACGTATTCTAATTGATGTGCATGAATGTATAGCTGGTGAAGGCAAAGGAAAATTTTTTGCCGTTCCAAACATGTTATTAGGCAAAACAAAACGGGAGTATATAGGTAAGGGATCAACAGAAATAGAGGCCTTACAAGCATGTTTGAATTTAATTATAAATGTGTGGGGTCGGATCTTTCATTGTGACAAATCTGTCACGATAAAAGATCCGACCCCATCCCATTGGCAGCATTGAATAGTAACACAGAGATCGCAAAAGCCTTAATAGATAAAGGCGCAGATGTAAATGCGGAAGATAAAAAGAGACAGACAGTTTTGATGATAGCAACAGCTAAAGGTAATATAGAGATCGCAAAAATCTTAATAGATAAAGGCGCAGATGTAAATGCGAAAGATATAAATGGCGCAACAGCCTTGATGTGGGCAGCAAATAAAGGACATACAGTGATTGCAAAGGCCTTAATAGATAAAGGCGCAGATGTAAATGCGAAAGATATAAATGGCGCAACAGCCTTGATGTGGGCAGCACTGGTAAAAAACTAGACACGGGAATCTTCCGTTTACTAAAGCAATCCGGAGCTAAGTGATAAATTCTTTTGTGAAAGATATACTTAGAAAAAACAGGCAAAGAACTTGAGGAAGGTCATATTACCCCTACAAATATTAAACAGAATTTTATATACTGTCATTTTAAAAAAAATGCATAACAAGGCAATCCACCTGACCCTCGAAGCGCGCTAAACGTGCCTCGGGCAGGTGATTTTTGTGTTATGTGTAAATAATAATAAATATAATTACGTATGGATACAATTGCAAACATAATAGACCCAATAAAAAGTTGGTCGAATTTAAATTCAGGATTTCTTACTTTAATTATTTTCATTACCACCCTTTTTATGGGTTGGATAACAGGCTTTTTTAAAGCCTTGTTAAGAAAACCTGAGCTGTCATTTGCTATAAACTACGGACCTTCATTCTGTTGTACTTCACCAACAGGAAGAAAACACAATGGACATGATTCTCACTTAACAGCTATTGCATTATACTTATCTGTTTCAAATGTTGGCTCTGCGCCTACTGAAATTACTGCTGTGGAAATTGCCTATCACAATTATTCCTTCAAATATACTTTTATATGGTTTTGGATTCGAGAACAAGTAACAATCATGAATGATTTTCAAATTGCCATAGGTGATGACGTACTGAAAATATATCCTTTTCTATTTCAGAAAAGCCGCTTAGATGGCCAAAGAGCATCAACGTATTTGAGAGAGGCTGAAAAGACAACTGGCATGGTTTACTTTGAGCAACCTGAATCATGGGGAAATTTTCTTCCAAGGAATATTGATGGGCAGACTAAGCTTAAAATAATATTAGTAGATACTCATGGTAAGAAGTATAGCAAAGTAGAAAGAGTCCCTGTCATTTCAATAGATGAAGCTAGGAAGTTTAATCCAGCAATTGGTATGTCCAGAGAAGCAATGAGAGATGATACAGGAGTTAGACAAAACTAATATATACACATAACACTTATAAGGCTTGTAAAACGTCAAGCATTTTTCCTGTTGGCGACAATTATAAATCCCTAAATGGTTTTAGTGAAAAATCAGCTTGCCTCCTTTAATTTTCGATTTTTAGCGGTATTCATCCGATAACTGTCAATATTGAGCTCCAGAATTACGCTGTGATGGACGATTCGGTCGACGGCCGCAGCTGTCATCATGGGATCTTTGAATATATTTTCCCATTTTGAAAAGGGCAGATTCGATGTGATCATAACACTGCCCTGCTCATATCTCTCCGCTAGCAGGGTAAAGAGGACCTCCATTTCTTCCTTTTCCTGCTGTACATAACCGATATCATCAATGATAAGTGCATCAAAGCGGCTGAGTTTCTTCAGTAGCCTGGGCAGGCGCAGGTCCTTTTTGGCCAGAAGCAGTTCCTGAAGCAATAATGCACACGTACTGAAGTAAATCCTTTTATCCTGGCGGATCAGTTCCTGGGCCACCGCACAAATAAGATGTGTTTTCCCGCTGCCGGGATTTCCGAAGATGAGGAGATTTTCGTTATGATTGAGAAAGTCTCCCTGCAGCAGTGTTTTGATTTGACGGTTTACTTTTTGGGGCAGTCGTTTCAGTTCAAATGTTTCAAGGTTCTTCTCAAGAGGCAACCGCGATTCACGCATTCTGCGATCTATACGCTTTATGCGTCTTGCCTGGCATTCTGCTTCAAGTACACTCAGCAAAAAGTCCTGATAACTCAGTGATTCCGACTCGGCCTGCTCTGTCAGTTCCGCACACTGTCTGCTGGCTGTTGTCAGTTTGAGTTCTGTTAAGCAGCTATTTAATTGAGCTTCCTGTTTCTTAGCCATGACAGCTCACCTCCTGAAGAAGTGTGTCGTAGGATTCAAGACTGTTAGTTTCCACAACGACGTCGGTGACTGAAGGAATACTGCTTCGCTGGTCGATTAGATGCTGAACATTTAACGCTGTGAGTTCTTTGTCCTGCTCCAGCAAATACCGGATAGCGTTCTCGGTCACTGTCTGGCCCTCTTTTGCCGCACAATACAGGATTCTGACATACTGCCTGTTGGCCTGTAATGTCATATGTGAACGCAGCCAGTCATATGCCATCCTGAACCAGCTAGACGGAAAAAGGTCTTCTTTATATCGATAATTCTCAAACGCACCCGGCTTGCGTACCAGCCAGTCTATGATATGCCGGTAGTTAATCCGGTGTTTGCTTTCACCAGACAACCGCTTAATTCGCTCAATCAGTTTCTGTGCATACCAGATTTCTATATAATCTACATAGATCCTGGCCTTCACTCTTTCACCTATAAGGCGGCTGTGAACTGAATAAGTGTTATGCTGCAGGTGTATGGTGCTGCTTTTGCCAACCTTGATATTGTCAATATCTTTATAATCATTAAAGCGTCGGGCGGGAAGCCTTCTCAGCACGTTCACTTCTTCTTCAAAGCGCTGACTGCGTCCTGCGTTAAGCTGCCCGGCTATTCTGCGTAGGAATTTATCATATTCTTCGATACTGTTAAAGTTTTTGTGTCCCCGCAGCATAAGTGCCTGAGATACGGCCCTCTTAAAGTGCCGATGAGATGTTTCAACATCTCCATTCTCATGAGCAGCTCTTACGTTTGTTCTCTCAGGTGTTATTCCATAATGACGCAGAAGTGACCGGTAGTTGCGGGTAAATGTCTCGGGATTACAATCCTTGTTCACTGCTGCACTCATACGATCTGAACGGTGCCGGGCCGGTACTCCACCCAGTTCCCATAACGCATTTTGTAGTCCTGCGCTTAAACTCTCAAAACTCTCTGAATGACATATGGTAAATGTTTCCCAGTTTGAGTATGTCAGTACAAAATGATATATCAGATGCTTAAACAGTTCTCTGCGAATCGTTATGCCAAGGCTGCTCATATGGCTGAAATCAGATGCGCATAAATCCCCGGGGTAATGTATCTGTGGAAAATATACTTCTTTTGCCGGTCCCTCCGTTGCTCGCCAATATTTCAGTTTGCGCTGAAGCGTACGCAATTGATTGTCTTGGTACCGTCCCGGATTGATTTCCTGAAAATATTCAAATATCGTCTTTCCCTCAAGCCCGGGATTAATATCCAGCATTTCCACTATCTCAGGCCAGTCCCCCTCAAACGGATCTTTTCGTGTCCTCCAGTCGTGGTTACATTTGATCTGACTTGGTAACTTCCCCATCTTTATGTACTTCCGGGCAGTCTTCGGGTCCATTCCTGCCTTCGCTGCTGCTATCTCTGTACTCTTCTCTTTCTCGTTAAGCATCAATAATCTCCTTACCTGTTGATCTGTTACCATTTACGCCTCCTTTACTAAGACGTAAATAGTTTATTCCCTTTGTTAATTTTCGGGAATTTTAATTGTCGCCAGTCGGGAAATATAATTATCGCTTAACAGAGGCTTCCGGTTGTCAAGAGACGTAGATAACCGTTATCTGTCATTCCCGTGGTTCTTTGAACGGGAATCCGATATGGCTGACAAATGTCAACAAGCAATAAACTGCCCTTGCCCTTTTTATATGGGTTATCAATTTACAATGATCCAGAGTATAAGCAGGGACGGGACCGATACGGCGACGTTTGA
>CAJVYT010000251.1 GCA_913009765.1 uncultured candidate division Zixibacteria bacterium | reverse complement strand
GTGTATAGTGTGTTTTTTATTTTTTTTTTTTCTTTTGTTCTCCTTTTATTTTTTTTTTTTAATGATACGGCGACCACCGAGATCTACACTCTTTCCCTACACGACGCTCTTCCGATCTAAATGTTACAGTTCGCTTATACATCCTCTTTTGGAAAAACATGACATTCACGGTATGGCACATATAACAGGTGGTGGAATCCCGGGTAATTTAAAAAGAGTTCTGCCTGAAAATATGACCGCCGTTATCGAAAAAAACAGCTGGGGCGAAATAAATCCACTTTTTAATTTCTTAAAAGAAATTGGTAACATTGACCCTGTTGATATTTATTCTGCTTTTAATATGGGAATCGGGTATATTTTAGTAGTTGATAAAAATGATGCCGATGCTGTCACAGCAGATATTAAAGCTGTCGGCGAAGAAGTATTTACTATTGGCACAATCACCAAGGGTGATAAAACAGTAAAGTTGGTGTAATATTATGGTACTCCTTTGTATTTTAGACGGTTTCGGACACAGAGAAGCTCTGCCTGATAATGCTGTTGCTGCAGCTTACAAACCAAATTTTGATAAACTCATCGCAACCTGTCCGCATACTCTCATTGATGGCTCCGGTCCGTCAGTTGGACTTCCTAAGGGACAGATGGGGAACTCGGAAGTCGGGCATTTAAATTTAGGTGCCGGAAGAGTTGTCTACCAAGATATAACTCGTATAGATAAATCAATTGATGATGGTGATTTTTTTGAAAACGAAGCATTCACAGTTCCAATGGAAAAAGCTGCCAAAAACGGCAATGTGGTGCATTTGTTTGGACTGCTCTCCGACGGCAAAGTACATTCTTCATTAGACCATCTTTATGCTTTAGTAAAACTTGCCAAACAAAAGAATGTTACCAAATTATATTTGCATGCGTTTATGGACGGTCGTGATACCTCTCCAACAAGTGGAATTAAGTATATGCAGGAAGCTCTCAAAAAATTTGATGAAATTGGACTTGGGAAAGTTGCATCAATTTGTGGACGGTATTACGGTATGGATCGCGACAAACGATGGGAACGGATGGATAAAGCCTTTGATTCTTTTGTAAACGCTAAAGGCAAACAAGCCGATGATCCTCTACACGCAATTCAAGATTCTTATGATAATAATATAACCGATGAATTTATCGAATCTGTGGTAGTTGACCCTGACGGCATTGTCAAAGATAATGACCTTTGTATCATGTTCAATTTTCGAGCCGACAGAGCCAGACAGTTGGCTTATATGTTGACCGGTCACAAAATTGAGGGGTATGAAGTTCGCAGTCATCCGAATATACATCTTGTTACAATGACCAACTATGATATTTCATTAACCGAAGCGGTAGTTGCCTACGGTAAATTAAAACATAAAAATATTTTAGGTGCGGTGTTGGAATCTGCCGATATGAAACAGATTCGTACTGCCGAAACTGAAAAATATGCTCATGTAACTTTCTTTTTTAACGGCGGTGTTGAACAGCCGTTTAAGGGAGAAGTCCGTGATATGATACTATCTCCAAAAGTAGCAACGTATGATTTACAGCCGGAAATGTCAGCTCCTGAAGTTACCTCGCAGGTTGTGAAAAGAATAAATTCAAATGAGTTTGATTTTATTTTGATAAATTTTGCCAATTGTGATATGGTAGGGCATACCGGTATTTTTGAAGCGGCTAAAAAAGCAGTTGAAGCTGTCGATAGAGGGCTTGGCGAAATTATAAAAGCTGTTACGGAACAAAAAGGTGTCGCTTTAATAACTGCCGACCACGGTAATGCCGAGATGATGATAAACCCGGAAACAGGCGGTCCATGGACAGCACATACGACAAATTTAGTTCCGTTTGTACTGTATGATTCAACCGGTTCACTTGGAGAAATTTCACTTCGCAGTGGCGGTGTCTTAGCCGATGTTGCTCCGACTGTTCTTGAAATTCTCAAATTGTCACAACCGTCCGAAATGACAGGGAAATCTCTCATTACAAAAGGGAATTGATCTGAAAGCAATATTTAAAAAAATAATAAATATATTTGTCCCTACCGATAAAGTTATTCGGAATTATCGATTTGAGTTAATCCTTTGGGCGCTTGTATTATCTCTTTCATACTATCCCGATTATTTTGGATTTTTAGCATGGATTGCTCTTGTTCGCCCGATAGCAATTTTTTCAAAACTATCATCTAAAGAAGCATTTAAAACCGGATTTTTCTATGGATTTTTTTTAAATCTTTTCTTGATTTACTGGATTTCCATGGTGACTGTACCGGGGCTGTTTGGGGCGGTCTTTCTGCTTGCATCATATTTTGCGGTCCTTTTGTGGATGTACAATAAAGTATACAGAATAAAACCTATCTATGGATTGTTCATTTTTCCTTTTCTGTGGGTGGGACTTGAGTATTTTAGGACTCTTACAGAGTTTTCTTTTCCATGGTCGGATATTGGATATACCCAATCATATTATTTAAAAATAATGCAGATTGTTTCGGTAACATCAGTTCATGGTCTTTCTTTTTTAATCATAGTCGTAAATATTTTACTTTGGCAATTATTACGAAAAGAAGTTAAACTCGAAAGAAAGGTTACTTCATTTTTAGTCTCTGTAGCTATAATCGGCGGATTGGTTTCTTATGGATGGATAGTAATGCCGAAATATCCTATTCCCGGCAAAGTAGATGTTGTCCTTTTGCAAGGTTCAGTTCCTATTGAAGTCAAGTGGGCTAAAGGAAATGAATGGCATTCTTTTCATTTGTATGATTCTTTGGCACAGACCGCTGCCGATACAATTCCGAAATTATTTATCTGGCCGGAAACATCAGCACCGACATATTTATCACATAATGCCGAGTATCGGAAAGTTATCGGGCAGATTGCCCAAAAATCCGGCGGGTATCAGTTGGTTGGTGCATTAGGTGCCGGTTATAAAAATAAAAAGCAGAGATATTTTAATTCAGTCTATCAGTTTAATCCTCAAGGTCAATTAGAACAGCGGTATGATAAAGTAAAATTGGTACCTTATTCCGAGCATGTGCCGTATCAGGATTATTTTCCGTTTTTAAAAAAAGATTTTGTTGAAAAATATCTCACATTTATAAAAACATACGATGTTCAATGGTGGTCTGATTTTTATCCGGGTGATTCAATCAAACTTTTTGATATGCCTGATTATAGTTATGCGGTGTTGATTTGTTTTGAATCAACTTTCCCCGAGTTTTCCCGTGATGCTATCCAAAAAGGAGCAAGCTTTTTGGTGACGGTTACCAATGATACATGGTTTGGGTCATCGGTCGGAATTTACATGCATTCTCGTATCTTTCTTACGCGGGCAATTGAAAACCGTTCGTGGGGAGTGCGGGTAGCAAATTCAGGATTAACGTATGTGGTTGACGGATATGGGCGGATTCGTGATAAATTGGAACTTTTTGAAGTCGCAGCATTACAAAGTAAAGTTAACTTACTCGAGGAAAAATCTATTTTTACGAAATACGGAGATATTATAGGGTATATCTCATGGTTGATTACTCTGATTTTATTCTGTATATTCATATTACAATGGTTCATACGAAAAATTATAAAATAATCGCATTTGCGGTCTGTCTGCTTTTACTTTTGTCGTCGATTTCGGTCGATGCAATTGAATGGGAAAATTATACTTCTTATGAGGAAGTGCGAAACCTGAAAGTCATTGATGACAGTTTGTATATTGCAACATCAGGCGGACTGATTGTCCTTTCATCTTTTGACTCTTCGCCAATATCATTTCAAAAACTTGATGGGCTGGGAACAAATAATATCACAGATATAATACAAGATGCAAACAGCGATAAATGGATTACAGGTTTTGGGAGACTTATTAAATGGTCTGACAATACATTTGAACAGTTTCTCTTTTTTGACAATCTGAATAATAATCTTTTCCCATTACATACTCTTAAAGATGATGACAGCTATATTTGGATAGGCTCCTCATTGGGGCTTGTTCTATTTTCAAAAGTAAACGACGGCGGGCAGATTGAAGACAGTTATGCTTTGTTTGGAGATTTGAATCCGAGTCCGTCAATAAATGATATTGTTTTGCAAAATGATACTATTTGGGTGGCAACATCTGACGGGGTTGCATTTGCAGATTACTCAAATCTTTCGTTGTTGAAATCTCCATCAAACTGGACAACAATAAGCACTCGTAATTTTGCTCTTTTAGACAATAATGAATTTGTCAGTATTGTATCGGTCAACTCTTCAATGTATGCTTTAAACAGAACCGGTCTTTATAAAATTGATATTGATAATTTCGGGGATGTGAATTTGTCAGAAATTACGCTTTCAAGCACAGCATCGTTTCAAAATATTTCATTACATGGTGATACTTTGGTTGTCTTGGCAGATGATGCTAATAACGGTTTTCTCTACAATGTCTTAAATGATTTTGTAATATCAATAACATCTGTTGGGGCTGTCAGTCCGATCTCAGAAGTAACTTTTGATAATTATCAATGGGTAGGAAGTGAAAAAAATGGTCTGATAACAGTTGATAATCTCATAGTTGCCGATTATGAACTGGGCGGGTTGCCTAATAATGATGTCTCCGATATTGCCGTTGACAGTAAAGGGACTATGTATGGCGGATTTGATAACAAAACCTTTGCACAATCATCAGGTTTGCTTTGGGAAGACTTTAATTTTGGGTTGGGACAAGATGCTACCGTGACCATGATTGATTCTTTAGATAGAGTTTGGATGGGAACCTGGGGCAAAGGTGTTTGGGTCTTAGATGACACGACTCTAATAAATTATGATGAAAATAATTCTTCACTTAGAGGTAATTCTGATAATCCTCCTACAGGATTAGGGTGGGTGTATACTACCGGTATGGATACCGACGGAAGATATGTGTATCTTACATCCTACCGTGCAGCTAACGATTTTCCCATTGCTATCGGTGATATGAATAATCTTAATTCAATCAACGGTTGGGATTCTATCGGGGTAACGAATGGTTTGTCCAATACTTTTTTAACTTCATTAGATTACGATGAAGGCAAAGTTGCGGTGGGAACAGAGTCCGATGGTGTCTATGAATGTACTGTAGGTGATAATCCTTTTATATCTCAAAAAATATGTCGGCACCTAACAAGAGAAAATTCTCTATTAGTTTCAAATTCGGTTCGAGATGTTGCCTATGCTCCTGATGGAGCATTATGGGCTGCAACAAATTTTGGACTCTCCCGTTATGATTTAGGAATTGATTTTTTTAGAGATATAATCCTTCCCGATGAAATCAGTTCCGATATTACCGCCTTAGAATTTGACAGCCGAGGGAATTTATGGATAGGCACTCAAAACGGTTTAGGGCTAAGAAACCCTGATGACGGTTCTTATGAAATTTTTACAACTTTTAATTCAGGATTGATTTCAGATTATATCCAAAATATTACTTTTGATAAATTTACCGGTAAGGTCTATGTCGCAACTGATAAAGGATTTTCAGTTATATCATCGCTGCAAGGAAAACCGGTTTTTGAAATTGAAAAAGTTATAGCTTTTCCTAATCCGTTTATTATTAACTCATCTGACGATAAACTATTATTTAATTATGGTCTTTCTGCTAATGTTTCAATTTTTAATTCTTCTGGTGAACATATTATTACAATGTCTGTGAACCATTCATGGGATGGGAAGAATGACAAAGGGAACGATGTTGCTTCGGGTGCCTATTTTTTCTTGGTTAAAGATGAAAACGGCAACATAGGTAAAGGTAAAATTTTACTGGTACGTAACTAATGCAAGCAACTCGTTTAACATTTTTTGATATTTCTCCTGCTCAACAAATAGAAATAGATTCACTTATCAGCGGTTCTTTTTTTGCTTCATATAATTTTATGTTCTTATGGAGATACATGTCGGGCAAAGCTGTCTACTGGATTGTGGAAGAAAATAATGAGATTGTTGCTGTTTTGCCTGCGGTAGAATTTGGAGTTGGTAAATTAAAACGTATGCAGGCACTTTCCGATGGATGTTACAGCTCTATTTTTACCAAAGAGAATGCTCAAGCTGGCAGATATAAAAACGAATTACATAAAGCTGTTTTGTCTTATGGATACCAAAAGTTGTTTATATATGATTATTATAATTCAATTTCAAAAGCAGAAGGATATGACATTTTACAATGTCAGACGACTCTTGTAGATGTGTCATCACCTGATTGGCAGCCTCCTGATAAAAAACTGCAGTCTGAAATTAGAAAAGCTGAGCGTGAAAATGTATTAGTTGAAAAGTTTAACAAAGAAAAACATTTTGAACAATTTATTGCTCTTATGAAACAGACCGAGAAAAGACATAACCGCTCGCCAAAATATTCTGATAGATCGGAAGAGCGTCGTGTAGGGAAAGAGTGTAGATCTCGGTGGTCGCCGTATCATTAAAAAAAAAAAAAAACAAAAAAAGGAGTGAAAAAAAGGATGAAAAAAAGAGATGTGCGATGCGAACATGACAGCAATGCTACTCAGTA
>CAJVYT010000250.1 GCA_913009765.1 uncultured candidate division Zixibacteria bacterium | reverse complement strand
CATAGTTGTACTTTCGAATTTCTCGTTTCAATCTTTTGTCCTTTTCCATTTTCATTTATTTACATTTAAACAATTAATTTAATTCATTTATTTACTTATCAACACTGATATCCACTTTCATATCTATCAGATCTTTGTACTCATTTGCATTCATTTAATTTCTTTTGTGTGTTTGTTGTTCCGTGGCTCTGCTTTCTTTTTTGTGTCGATTTTTTGATAAGATTTAGTCTGATAGAGCAGCGGCCAGGATAGAACGGCCTGTTTGAACCCGGAAGGGCCGTGTGTGGTGGGGGGTGAGTAGTGATAGCCTGAATTGCCGCCATAATTCTTGTTTTACTTAACAATTTTTAATCTTGGTGGTGCAGCTGAATCATAAACTGATTGCAACCATTGGTTGTATTTTCTCCAATATTCACCAGGCACAACTTTTGACATTTGAGCGTTTGACATTGGAATCAGTGCACAATTATCGTTTGAAATGACCTTGAAATTAGAATCATTAGATATCCGGTTTAGCATCGAAAAATCTTGCTCAGTCATTTCGAATACAACACGATCTTTTAACTTTAGGTTTTTCGAGCAATCCCAAACTTTACCTTCAATCGAATCCAAGCCTTTTTCATCTTTGACCATATATTTGACAAGGTACGACGCCAAGTTTCGAATATTATAAACAGCGTGAACATCAGTGCTATTAGGAAATTCAGACTTATTGCGATTTCTAAAATCCGTGATGAAATGAAACTTGGATTGTTGATAATTCCAAGCATCGCGAATAGCGTCATAAGGAATATATGTGTCAGTAGAAAAATGAAAATGAATGTTGCCGTTTTTCTGTCTTTCGGCTCGCCAAACATAAGATCGTAGGTGGTAAACGTTGCGCATATTCCGGATCCAGGGGAAAAGCATTTTTGATTTTATCAGTTTGTCGCTTAAATCCTTTTGCCTGGCCGACAATGTCAATGTAATGAAGTTGATCTTAAATCGGTAGAATTTTTTAGTAGTTGGATTCTGGACTTCCTTCCATTTTGCCTGGGCAACCAGTAGATTAATTGCAAATCTTAAACGGCTTTTGGACTTGTCATTCATTTTACCAGTATAGAGTTTATGATCAAAAGCATCTTCATTTATTTTAAGGTGTGGGTTCTTTTGACCTGAATAAGAATAGAATGATTGATCATAAAAGAGTAAACATCCCGGGCGTAATTGAATGAATGGAATTGGGGGAATATAATTTTGTCGTTGGGGATTGCTCATATAGGCGTCTTGGTAGAGCAATGGGATATAGGATAAACCAAATAACGCGCGTGCGATACAATAATCATACCGGAAAATTTAAACAGCTGATCTGGGAACCGGAGCATGGCACCAAAAAACTAAGGTACTTTTCTAAATAACCTGTATCGTGTATTTAAAGCGTGAGCTGACTTTCTCATATACACAATTGAAGTTGCCAGAACTTTTACTTCTGAATATGATAATTTGATATTGGATAAAAGTTTGTCCTGGTCTCGTTTAATATGGACACAAAGATCTCGAAACTGTTTTCTGTCTGATTCCGTTTCGAAAGGTGCTGAATACTGATTACTTGAATTGCTGGACATAACTCTGGCTTTTAAAAGTTAGAAATGATATGGATAAGGTTTTCATCATATTGGGTCAGACAGCATGTTCATAAAAAAAAGGGAAATCAAGTTGACTTCCCTTTAGCAATGTCCAATATCAACATAGACCAGAAGTCCTGCTTTACCGACCGAACTTGTTATCCTGGGAGTTGCTCCTCAGCAGAGCTCTTACGTTCACAAGTCCATAACAAATCTTAGAAATTAATTTCAGAATTCATAACCGTGTAGGCGGGTATGCTTTTATTTAGAATCATTCCATGGATTAACATTTCAGCTTTAAAACAGGGTTGCAGGGAATGGCTTTTAATTGTCGGCATTGAGGCGAAGCCGATAATCATTAGGCTGGATGAGCGTATTAAAAGTCGAATGACCGCGCGGCGGGTGTGCGATGGCCGCGGGAGATGGAACAGGTTTGAGGATTTGGTGTGAGGCTGGATTAGATTAACGATTCTTGGACAAATTCTGATAAAACTTTTTTCTCACCAGATGGAATATAAAAAGCTTCTAATACTGATTTGATGTAGTAAAAAGATGGTGGGCCGGGAATTTCAGAAGGGCCGGGACCGTAAATTGATTGCCATTGGATTGAAAGATCAAATTGAGTATAGGTACCGGGGATAAAGGTTTGAATTAGTTTATAGTCATTGGGGAAAGACCATGAGTTTTGACTATAAAAAAGATAGGTTGACCAAAAAGAAAAAGTGAAATTAAGCGGAATAATATTTGAATCGAGGGACAATGACAAATCAACTGGATCAATATCCATTGTACCGGAAATAATAGTACGACTTGGAAATGCTACTGCGTCCGGGGGAGTGAAATTGATTGGGTCACCTTCATTGACTTTGTTTTGATTCAAAGATCCAAAAAGTTGATTGCCTTGTAATAAATACGATTCACCTAAAGAATTAACCCGGGCGAACTGAGGTGTTTTAGAGCTCCAACCTAATTTTTCAGAAGGTGTATTGAGGCGATAATTAGAAACGACATTTCTAAAGTTGGTACGGGATTGAGTTGTAGCAGGTGTTCGCTTTAATAAAGGTTTTCTCCTGGCACGAATAATGGAGCCAGATGAATTGCGGGTGAAAGTTGCGCCGCTGAAGCTTCGATTTTCACCAGGGGAACCGGACGGATATTTGACTATGGCCATGGACAAAGTTAGATAATTGAATTTTAAAGAAATGAAATAAAAAAGACAAGAAAATCTGTAGCTGTAGATTATGGATATGAAAGATTAGCATAGATAGAGGGTTTAATGCTAATTAATGTACCAGCTGGCCATGGATTAGGCAACGATGATAAATCTGATATAGTAATTAAAGAAGTTGAACCTATAGAACCAGAATAAAAATCAATAGCGGGTGATCGTGCAAATCCAATATAATAAGTTGTGCCAGCTAAGACAGATAATGGAGAAGTGAGATTTATTGTTTGCCAACCAAGAGAGACAATACTTGCAACGGAACCAGTTGTAGCAATTAAATTTTTTGGCTCCGATGCTAATTGATCATAAACACCAAGCTCAATTGTACCTGCAGTTGCACTGTGATAAAATGTGATTGAATCTATTTGTCCGTTTGATGGTGGAATAATTGGGATAACAAATGATTTATTTGAACCACGAAGTGTGACACCAATAGTATCATTTCCGAGAATCAAAGGTTTGTCGATACAAGAACTAACGAAAGTCCTTAACTGTAATCGACCTTGAAATCGGTCTGTGTTACCTGAAGATTGGGTCCACGTTGGAAAAAATGATAAACCGGACTTTGTTGAAATGGATGAATTTCCTGAACCAAATTGTCTGTAAACAACGGTAGAAGTACCACCGGCAACGGCAACCCAATATGTACCAGCTGATGGTACTACGATTGGACTCGAAAGGATGATATCATAAGTGGTATCGATTGCATTGGCCTGAGCTACTTGTGATTGACCAAGCAAATTGCCCGGTACTCCGGCATTATCATCATAGATGGCAAACCGGATATCTTGGGAGAAATTCAACAAATCCCATGTTAGTGAAGTGATGGTTCCAGCCGCTGGTACTGTGATCTTTGTCGCCTTATGGGAACCACCACCAAGCGTACTAACTTTCGTGCCACCGTTTCCATATGTAGTGAATAAAAAGTTAGCCGTTCCAATGGACCGATTATGTCCAAATCCGACTTGAATACCGGATGCGGCGTGAATAATCCGAACGGAACCAAACAATTTTTCATTCTCTGAAGGGAACAAATTAAAGAACCTGGTTAAATATTCAGTCTTTAAATTAACGTTGGCATCAGCGACATAATCAGCAGAATGGAATACATATTGAGGTACGGTGTTTAAAGACATTACGGCTTTTGAAACTGGTTGAAATGCATAATAAATCACACGATAATCAGATGAATTGACACCGCCATTCAATTTAAAATTGATTGACAAACAATCTGGCATAGATATCGACAAACCTTCAAAAGCAAATGAATCAGGATTAGAAATCTGTGGATTTGGAGTGATTCCGGCAAAAACCTGATTAATGTAATTTGAGATAAAAAAAGCACGAGGATCGATTTTGTGGTATCCATCAACAAAGGAACTGCGCGGATAATTTTCTGAAAATTTAGCGTATTCCAGACGATCAAATTCGGATAGCGCCAGCCACGAATCGGAAGCATTTTTCATAGCTGTTCTGGCCGTGGTCACATATGTGGAACCCGGGATATTGGGAACGGCATATTGCTTGACATATGGGCCGCCTGCATTCCGTGAAAAAATATTGTCTCCGACTTTTCCAGCGATGTCGGAGACAATAGGACCAGTTTTTATCCGTGCCACATGAACTAAATTTAGGTCACAATTGCAACGGCGCGTAGTGGTGTTCCTCCTTGACCATCTACTGAGATTGGTCGAACTTCTAGGAATATCTTTTGACCTGCAACCGGATCTCCAAAGACGCCTTGATAATCGACAAGCATATCAGCCGGCGAAGTGTCGGTTGGTGCAATTACGCCGATAAAACGAAATTTAGATGCATTAGGCGATCCAATACCAGGCGAAAGATTTGGTGTTGCATAAACCGCAAGGTTATTATCTGCCGTCAATGGTGTTGGAGTGAAAGTGACTGCGAAAGATGGCGTATTAGCTGCAGCAAGTGAAAGCGTAAATGTTGAAAATGAGAATGCACTTGGAGCCGTGGTAATTGTAGCTGAACCGATCAACAAAAGATTTTGGTTGAACTGAATGTACAATTGCTCGCCTGACAGGAATTTTGTCTCACCTAGAGAATTTTGGTAAGGAAAATTACCGGTTGCTCCATTCCAAGAATCTCTTTGTACTTGGGTAAGACCTCTCCAAGATGATGCCAGATTACCTAAACCCTGCCTTCTTTGTGACTGACCAACCGACCTCCGGTTAATAGGTGTTCTACGATTGCGGATTATATTCCCGCCGCGATTCCGGGTGTAAACTGTAGCGGCAATCTTTCCGGATATCTCCGAAATTATAGCGCCAGGGGTGAAAATTGCCATGAGATAATCATTTAAGTGAAACAATAACGGCAATATAAGAAAGATTTGTCGGATAAGTTAATTTGAGGGGCCAACACGGCACGCGGGGTGTGAACCGGTGGTACTCCATTAAAAAGCATCGAGTTGATTTCCTGACGACCTTTTAAAATCATTCTGAATGGATTTTGTAGTTAGCCTATCAGCAGCGTATCGAATTAATTTCAATATACTGCTTTTTTCGTACCAATGACGTCAAATCTTCAGAAAAAGTTAGCAAGGGAACGCGGCCACCGCGGTTAGGGAGCCCGGCCACATACCGAAAGAGACGAAGGAACGAAGGGATGTGCGCGATAGTGAATGGATTGAGCGTTAGGATGGCGCGCTGTGTGTGAGAAATGAATTGAGTGAAACGAAATGAATTTTGATCACACTGTGCGCGTGGGTGAGCACGTCTGTGTGTCCGGGTTGCCGTTGCGCGTTAGGCCACACAGTCGGGTGAAAGGGGTTGAGCGTTAGGATTTTGCGGGTCACTATCGGAACCGGGCGACCATAGCGGGACGCGCAAACAATTAGCACGAAAGACAATGCACTGACGGCATGCGCGCGGTGGCCTGTGGTGCATTGGCTGAGAGTGCGAGTGGCAAATATGACATTTTTTAGCAAGGTTCCGTGACAAAAGGTGGGTTTGTGTGCTTTTGGCGCGGACCTTGCAAATGGCATATTTGACACACCGCTGGCCCTGTCGATGCTGGTTGGTTTTTCATTTATTTACGGACAGATTAGCCCGAAATTGACGGACAGTCAACTATTAGGACCAGGCATAACATTCGTGCATTAGCGCGATAAATACAATTAAAAGGAAAATTCAGACAATATTTAGTTCGTCATTACAAAGATCATCTTTCAATTTATCGTAGTTCACTATTCGCTTTAGAGCAATATTCCAAATTATAAACTCATTAACACAACCGTGATTTCTATCAATACCAATTATCCTGAATGTAAGATATTTCCCTTTTCTTTGTCCTGTCTGATTATCTGTTTCCTGTAGAATAATTAAATCGCCTTCTAATATATCTATGGCTGGTTCAAGTAAAATGTTTGTTCGCATTCCGAGTAAATAGCTACTAAATTCAATTTCATTCATTTCAAATTCATGTATATACATAGCCGTTTTCATTTAAATAATTTAACAATAGAATCAATTACAAAGTCCAGAACATAGGCCCATAAGCCACTAAATGCAGCTATCGTCATTATAGCAACTGTACTGACTAAGAGAATTAATTGCGTTTGTTCTTTTTTTCGTTTCAATCTCTCAAATTCATAACCATTTTCATAGTTGTACTTTCGAATTTCTCGTTTCAATCTTTTGTCCTTTTCCATTTTCATTTATTTACATTTAAACAATTAATTTAATTCATTTATTTACTTATCAACACTGATATCCACTTTCATATCTAT
>CAJVYT010000249.1 GCA_913009765.1 uncultured candidate division Zixibacteria bacterium | reverse complement strand
GATACAACTATCTTCATTGACCGATTCAAATATCCCGCCCAACATAAGAATCTTTTCTTCTCTAAAGATTTATTTTACTTCTACTGCAAGACTTTATTTTATAAAAATTGTGAGTCCCGGAGATGATACAGAAATATTTTGCACATAGTATGGAAGGAAGGCCAGATTCTGAATGGCAGCCGCTTGATGAGCATCTGTTAAATGTTGCTGAGCTTGCCCGGATATTTGCCGAAGAATTCGGATGCGGTGAATGGGCTTATCTGGCGGGATTGTGGCATGATCTTGGGAAAGAGAGATAAATGGATTTTTATGCTGATGGAAACAAGAGCCAAAAGTTAATAACGCATATTGCCGGTGTCAGGAATAATGCATCTTTGTTTTCCAAAGAATTTGGGTGTGAATCATGGGGCTCATTATTAGGTGACTGGCATGACTTGGGAAAGTTTATGGAGGCGTTCCAGCGATATATGCTTGAAGATGAGCAGCGTATTGAGCATGCCGTTGTAGGAGGGCGATACGCAACAGATCAATTTGACGACCCTCTTCGTAAATTGGCCTTACAGCTTACAATTACTTGTCACCATACCGGATTGCAAAATAGCGAAACTCTCAGAAAACGATTGGTTAGTGCAACACAATTGGTGCAGGATGCTATTAAAAATGCGCCGAATGATTTGTTGAACAAAAAACTTCCTGAGTGGCCTGAGTGGTTGATTCCTCCCTCTGATACTGCTGATAAAAAGGAAATAAATGAGTGGAAGAGAAGCTTGGAATTCTGGATACGAATGCTTCATTCCTGTCTGGTTGATGCTGATTGGCTTGATGCTGAAAAACGGGATCAGGATGCACCAGAAAGACCGGATTTTTCTTTGATTAATAAACTTAGAGATGAGTTGGATCGATATATTGATGCAAAAGTTTCTGAAGCTAAAAAAAACAAATGGACACCAGTCAATGCTCAAAGAAAAAATGTGCTGAATGCTTGTAGAGAGTCTGCAATAACCAATACAGGATATTTTTCATTAACGGTACCAACAGGAGGCGGGAAAACACTTTCCGGGATGTCTTTTGCTTTAAATCATGCTGTAGAAAATAAGATGAAACGTGTAATTGTTGTGATCCCTTATACAAGCATTATCGAACAAAATGCATCTGTGTACGCAGAGGTTTTTGGGCGCGAAAACGTAATTCAGCATCACTCAAATATTGATCCTGCGAAAGATACAGAAAGAAATCGTCTGGCATCAGAGAATTGGGATGCGCCTATCATTGTCACAACGAATGTTCAATTTTTCGAATCGTTGTACGCAAACAAAAATTCTAAACTTCGAAAACTCCATAACATTTCCAGAAGTGTCATTATGTTAGACGAAGTGCAATCACTGCCTCCGGAGCTGCTGTATCCGATATTGGATGCAATACGGGAATTGCGAGAACATTATGGTTGTTCGGTTGTCCTTTCGACAGCAACTCAGCCAGCCTTAAAAAAGCGCAAATCATTTGTATGTGGATTGGATAAGGTAAAAGAAATTATTCCAGACACAATGAAGTTGTCGCAAGATTTAGCTCGTGTGAACATAGAATGGGAAACGAGTAGAGCAATGGAGTATGCCGATATTTCCGAACGTATCATAAAAGAAGATATGCAACGTGTTTTAGTGGTCACACATAAGCGTAAGGATGCTCGAATGCTTGCTGGTTTTCTGCCTGAGAATACTTATCATCTTTCGGCATCAATGTGCCCTTCTCACCGAAAGGATGTTCTTAGAAAAGTAAAAGAGTTGTTGGACAATGAATCTTCGACTGTTCGATTAGTAAGTACCCAGTTAATCGAGGCAGGTGTAGATATTGACTTCCCTGTAGTTTTCAGGGCATTAGCCGGTCTGGACAGTATTTCACAGACGGCAGGGCGTTGTAACCGTGAAGGCAAAGATGTTAATGGAGGTCGTCTAATTGTCTTTCGGGCCCCGACAGAACCTCCGGTGGGAGTTTTGCGCTTAGGAAAGGGTATTACGGAAAGTTTACTTAATTCCAGTGAATCTGACGGCGTTTTACGGGGCGATGATGGCTCTTTGGATTTAATGTCCCCTGCTATTTACGATACATACTTTCGCCTCTTTTATTCAGGTGTTCAACTGGATGGGGCAGGGGTTCAAAATGCCCGTGCAAGTCTGGATTTTCCTGAAGTCGCAAAGCGTTTTCGTATGATTGACAATGCCACATATCCTGTCGTTGTTCCTTATAATGACGCATATAACAAACTGGACATTATTCGTGAGAAATTTAAACCATCACAAGATGACTTCAGGTCGATGCAACCCTTTATTGTTCAGATATATTCTCAGGAGTTCGAGGCATTGAATAAGGTTGGCGCGCTTGGATCCATACATGAGAAATCGTTTTTTTATTTAACTTCACCATATGAACGACTTTATGATGAGCGATTTGGTTTGGTTGTGTCAGAAGAAAATCTTTTTCCTGATTATTCAAAATTTAATGTATAAGCCTAAAAAGGAGGAACTATGAAAAAACGAAGAGGACCGACATTAAGCCTTCGGGCAAAAGGCCCGCTGGCTATATTTACGCGGCCTGAACTTAAAACAGAACGGGTGAGTTATGAAGTTCCAACCCCTTCATCTGTTCGCGGAATATTTGAAGCTATTTGCTGGAAGCCAGCCATTCAATGGCACGTGGAGCGTATCTATGTGTTCAATGAAATATCCCTTACTGCAATGAAGCGAAATGAACTGAACAATAAAAGTATAATTCCTTCAAAGCAGATGATGGACTGCGGCATGAGAGAATTTACGCACGGGATATATGGTATAAATGTAGAGACTGACAGGGCGCAGAGAAATACTGTGGCTTTACGGAATGTGGATTATCAGTTCGAGGCTTTTTTTACGCTCACCGAGAGAGCTGGAGCAGAGGACAATATTTATAAATTTGTTGATATGTTTACCCGACGGGTGAAAAAAGGGCAGCATTTTCACCAGCCCTATTTCGGCTGCCGGGAGTGTATTGCTGAAATTCTTCCTTCTATAGGAAAGCCAGAAGAGCAGTCAATTTCTATATCCAAAGAACTTGGAATTATGCTTTGGGATATTGAGTTTGGTGGTGAGGACCGGCAAAACACGCCACTTTTTTTTAATGCAATAATGAAAAATGGAAAAATGAATATTCCACTGCATCCAATCGGTCGGGAAGAGGTGTCATATGATATTGAAAGCCCTTTATGATTTAGCACAAAGGGAAGGCCTTGTTCCTGATCCTGATTTTGAAATTAAGCCGGTTGCGTGGGTGATTCGAGTGGGAGAGAATGGACAGTCTTTGGGGATTGAAAAGATGGTTAACAATGTGCCTAAGTCAGTTCCAAAAAGATTAACTAGTCGTTCAGGGAACTGTCCCCCCGCAGAGTTTTTTGCAGACAATCCTTTATATGTTTTGGGTAAATCTTTTCCTATCGATAAATATGACATTTCTGTATGCAAAAAACGTCTCCGCATGTTTGCATCAAAAATAATCTTATGCGGGCATAAAACAAAAGATGTTGCTGCAGTCAGCATTGGCCGTTTTTTAAGAAATATAAATAGAGGTAGTATCCAGTTGGACATTCCTCCTGAGCCGAAAATGAAAGGAAATGACTTGATTGTTTTTTCTTATCAGACGGAAGAGTTATTTGTTCATGAGAGGCCGGCTATTGTTGAATATTGGAGAAAACTCCATGCGAATAGCCATAGAGCGAAAGAAGATTCCATATGCCTCATTACTGGAGCATTCTGCACGCCTGCCAAGAAGCATAAAAAACTGAAAAATGTACCTCAAAAGAAAGTGAGAGACATAGCTTTAGCGCCTTGCAATAAATCCGCTTTTGAAAGCTATGGCTGGAAGGAAGCTGCCAATGCTGTGATCTGTGAGAAATCTTCCGATTTTGCCATGACAGCTTTAAACCGTCTTTTGCATCCCAATTACCCCGACCCGCAAGACCCGAATCAGACCTTATCAAAACAAAATGTACATTTAAGCACTGATACGGTGGTTTGTTATTGGACACGGTCCAAAAGTGTGTTGTCTGATTCCTTCGGTTTGGCCATTGAGGTGGATGAAGCAAAGGTAGAAGCAAAGCCGGAGCAGGTTGCCGAGATGTATAAAAGCCTTTGGAAAGGCATTCCCTATAAGTTGGACAAGCCGGATGAATTCTACTCGTTGGTCTTATCTGGCGGCCAGGGACGGGCAACTGTGCGGGATTGGATAGAGTCGAACACACAGCATGTAGTGGATAGTTTGGCACAATATTTTGCAGACTTGAGAATTGAGCGGTGTTGCCCTGCTCCAAAAAAGGGAAAACATCCTGAAAGCTTTTCGTTACCTTTATTGCTTGAGTCACTTGCTGACCCTAAAGACCGCCGGAAAGAAGGCATCCCTTCTGCGATCAGCGCACAGTTCTACCGGGCATCAATTGACAAAAAACTATTGTTTCCACAACCGGCATTTAGCCGGGCAATTTTGCGTTATAGGGCTGAATTGGGGAAGGAGAGCGACGAGAAAAAGGGTTGGGTGTATAAAAATTGGAACGATGCCCGAGCGGCGATCATTAAAGCATATCTAAATCGAAAACATCGGAAAGAATCAAAACAAAAGGAGGTGTCAGAAAGAATGAATCCAAATTGTGCGGATAAAGGGTATTTGCTCGGACAACTTATGTCCGTATTGGAAAAACTACAGACAGAGGCCATGGGGAGTGTTAATGCGAGTATTGTTGATCGTTATTTCTCTGGGGCTTCCGCGTCTCCCAAAAGCGTATTTGGAAGTTTGCTCAGGAATGCGCGGCATCACGCCCGCAAGGCTAAAGATGAAACAAAAAACAAAAGACAAATATTTAATTTGGAGCGGTTAATTGACCAAATTTGCAGCCAGTTTGATGTTTCTTTGAAAAAAACAGAAGATCCGAAAGTCGTCTATGAGAATGGATTTCCTGCATATCTTTCCCAAGAACAACAAGGAATGTTTGTTTTGGGATACCATCAAATGCGCAAATGGCTATGGATGACAAGCGAAGAACGGGATATCTGGAATAACGAATATTCCGATGTTTCCCGTGCATATTTGTGGGGAAAGAAGGAAAATGATCCAGAAAATTCAACTGAAGAAAAAGGAGAAAACCAATGAGTGAAGTTATCAAAAATCGATATGAATTTGTTTATCTGTTTGATGTAAAAAACGGAAATCCAAATGGGGACCCAGATGCAGGGAATGCACCTCGTCAGGACTATGAAACAGGGAAAGGATTAGTTACGGATGTTTGCTTGAAACGAAAGATTAGAAACTATGTTGATATAACGAAAAACAACCAGGCTCCTTATGAAATTCATGTGAGAGAAGGCGCGTTTCTTTCTGAGCATCATAAGCGCGCACATTTGGCGATTGAAAATGAGAAGATACAGATGATCGTTCCTGAAGATTTGGCAGCTGAATTTGAAACATTTGAAGCATATCCCGATGGAATTATTTTTTCTAATAATGAGGGCGAGCGTCCATGCTTGCTCTTGTCTTTATCTGAACTGGAAGAAACGGAGAAAGATGTGAAAAAGCTGAAAGAGAAAAAGAAAAAAGAAGATGCCGAGAATAAGAAACTGATATCGCCCGCCGCAAAATCAAAGCTCCGTGAACTGTTCATTGATTCAAAAGAAAAAAAAGCGGCACAGTGGATGTGTAAAAACTTTTTTGATGTTCGCACGTTTGGAGCAGTTATGTCCACTGGCGATATGCGATGCGGACAGATTAGAGGGCCTGTTCAATTTGGATTTGCGGAAAGCATTGATTCAATTGTGGGGAAAGAAATACCAATGTCACGAACTGCTGCAGTAAGTGTAGATGATCCTGATCAAAAAGGGTTAGGTGCTCGAAAATCAATTGTTCCCTATGGGTTGTATCGTGTTCACGGATATATTTCTGCACATCTATCAAGGCAGACTAATTTTTTAGAAGATGATTTGGAACTGTTGTGGTCTGCGCTACTGAATATGTTTGATCAAGACCCCGCTGCTGCTCGGACTGGGATGCATGCTCAGAAGTTGATCGTTTTTAAACACGATAGCATGCTTGGCAATGCTCCGGCACACAAACTTTTTGATCTTGTAGCTGTGTCTCGAACAAACGGAAGCGATAGACCAGCAAGGTTATTTTCAGACTATGCTGTGAACGTCGACAGTGCTGGCGTTCCGCAGGGAGTAACGCTGGATATTAAATTTTAAAAAGGGGACAGCACACGATGCCAAACCCAAAAGATATCCCCCAGCTCATCCAGCCGCATGGTGGGGATCGAGAATACGATGACGTATATTAGAAAACTATGCCTATGAAGAAAAAGGGGAAACATATTCCAATTAATAGTGAGATCGGAAGAGCGTCGTGTAGGGAAAGAGTGTAGATCTCGGTGGTCGCCGTATCATTAAAAAAAAAAAATAAAAAGAAGAAAAAAAACAGAAAAAAAAAGAAAAAACAAAATAAAAAAAGGCAGGATACATGTGATAGAAACGAAGCTGTCGGAAGAATACTGAAGAGACAGAGCTGCGACTCCGCACAGACCC
>CAJVYT010000248.1 GCA_913009765.1 uncultured candidate division Zixibacteria bacterium | reverse complement strand
CTATTTTTGCTATGGTGATTCCAAAGTTATTAATGAGCTTAAAATTATGCCGTTTGTTGAAATTGGTATCATTTTAACATTTATGATTGTCGCTATGATAGGATTTCAGAATATTCGCAAATCAGAGGAGCGACTTATTTGGGTGGGAATGGCAAAAGAAACAGCACATCAGTTAGGCACTCCTATATCTGCTCTTATGGGTTGGTTGGAAATTTTAAAATCTGAGAAAGAAACAGGGACTCTTACGACAAAAGATGAACTGCTTTTTGATGATACGATGTCGAATATGAAGACCGATGTTATAAGATTGGAAAAGGTTGCCAATAGGTTTGGAAAAATCGGTTCTATCCCCGAACTTGCCCCACATTCTTTAAATGACCTTATTCAGGATGCTGTTGATTATTATTGTAGAAGACTGCCGTTTGAGGGGAAAGGTATAAAAATAAAATTTCAGCAAGGTGATATTCCTTTTGTGAACCTCAACCCTGAACTTTTAGGATGGGCTTTGGAAAATATTATTAAAAACGCTCTGCAGGCTGTTGATTCTAAAACCGGTCTAATAAGTCTTACTACTCTAAAACCATCTCATGGTCAATATGTGATGCTTGAAATTTTAGATAATGGAAAAGGTATCTCATCATCAGCAGCTCGTAAAATATTTAGAGCAGGTTTTACTACAAAAAAACGGGGGTGGGGACTTGGATTAACATTGGTGAAAAGAATTATCGAAGAATATCATGGTGGGAAGATAAATCTTAAAAAATCAAAACCGGGCGAAACTCTGTTTGAAATACAGTTGCCGGTAACCGACTAAATAGGAAATATATGAACAAAGCACAAAAAATTCTTTGGGTTGATGATGAAATAGATTCACTCAAACCGCATATTTTATTCCTTGAAAAAAAAGGATATACTCTTAAAACAGCAATTTCCGGTGATGATGCAATTGACCTTGTGTCAAAAGAACAATTTGATCTCATACTGCTTGATGAAATGATGCCGGGGAAAGACGGTCTGACAACTCTTGAAGAAATAAAAGATATTTCACCGCATCTCCCTGTTGTCATGGTTACAAAATCTGAAGAAGAATCACTTATGGAAGACGCCTTAGGACAAAAAATTGATGATTATTTGGTGAAGCCTGTCAATCCATCTCAAATCCTCATGGTTATTAAAAGACAGCTTGACTCAAAAAAAATAATCAGTTCTTCCTCAATGAAACGGTATATAGCAGACATTAATCAGTTTAATCAGAAATTGTATGGGAATTTAGAGCCAAACGACTGGTTAGATGCTGCCAAGACACTTGCTGAATGGAACCTTGAAGTAGATGAAAACCAAGACCAAGGTATACTGGGCATGCTTGAGGGAACTCATAAAGAATGGAATACAGAGTTTACAAAATATATTGAGAAAAATTATAAAAATTGGCTGCACTCTGATGACCGTCCGATGTTTTCACCTGATATTGTAGAGAAATTTGTTGTACCGGAGATGAAAAAAGGGAAAAAGGTTTTGTTTGTTGTGGTTGACTGTATGAGACTGGATCAATGGATGCTAATTGAACCACTTATTGCTGAGTTTTATACAATACAACGGCACAGCTATTTTTCTTTGTTGCCTACTGCGACTCCATTTGCACGAAATGCAATTTTTTCAGGGCTTTTTCCTGATGAAATCCATCGCATGTACCCGGATACTTATAATGATTCCAATGAAGGTTCCCTTAACCGATATGAAGAAAAATATATTGCCGATAACTTAGCTCGACATGGAGTGCGAAACGAACGTCCTCCAAAATATATAAAAATAAATGTCAACACAGAGGGGGAAACTCTTAATAAAAAAGTGTCTGACCTTTTTGGGACTCCTTTGGTCTCTATTGTTTTTAACTTTTTAGATATTTTGGTGCATGGTCGTTCTAATAATGTGATTTTAAAAGAAATCGCAGGAACCGAAGCAGCGTTTCGAGGACTTATGAAATCATGGTTTTTACATTCATCATTGTTTGCAATCTTAAAAGCGTTTGCTGCAGAAGATTACACGATTGTTATTACATCCGACCATGGTTCTACTCTTTGTAAACGAGGTACAAAAGCACATGGCAAAAAATCAACATCTACAAATTTAAGATATAAGTATGGTGATAATTTGAAGTCTGACCCAAAAGATTCTATTCTCATAAAAAAACCGGAAGAATGGAAACTTCCTAAACTTGGAATTGCAACAACTTTTATTATCGCAAAAGAAGATTACTATTTTGTCTATCCGAATAATTACAACGAGATGGTCAGGTATTTCCATAATTCGTTCCAGCACGGCGGACTTTCACTTGAGGAAATGGTTGTACCGGTTTCGGTATTGACTCCTAAAAAATAGTTATGACTAAAGTATTACAGGTTATATCTCATTTTGAAGAAGAAACTCTTGCACTTGCGGAAAAAATTCTACCACTTCTCACTCCGCAGGATTTATTAGTATTAACGGGCGAGTTAGGAGCCGGCAAAACACTGTTTGTGCGGGGGCTTGCAAAGGGACTGGGTATTGATGAAATGATTGTCAACTCTCCATCATATACTATTGTGAATGAATACCCCGGTAAACATCCTATGTATCATTTTGATTTATACCGCTTAGGTGACAGTTCAGAATTAGTTGAAATCGGATGGGATGACTACCTGAACAAAGATGGGTTAGTTGTTGTCGAGTGGGGTGAACGTGCTGATGAGTTTCTCCCAAACAGGTATTTTAAGATTGAGTTTTCAATAATAGATGAAAAGGAACGGGAAATTGTAATCTCGTTAATAACAGATGCATGATTCTTTTGAAAATATTTTAACAATAGACTCCTCGTCAAATATTCTTAAACTTGCTTTATTGTTTCATGGCGACCGATTAGTTAAGTCTGAGGAATCCGCTGAGCAGTCACACGGTCAGATTCTCCTGAAAAAAGTTGATGCTTTATTTGAATCAGCCGGAATCTCAAAGACAGACTTACATGCTATTGTTGTTTCAACAGGTCCGGGGTCGTTCACCGGACTGCGTATTGGAATTGCTGCTGCCAAGGGCATTGCGGTTGCTTTAGGCATTCAGATTGTGTCTGTGAATCTTTTTGAACTGGCTGCGTATAAATTACAAGATGAAAATGAAGAGATTCTCATTGTTGTACCTTTTAAAAAGGATGAGTTTTTTGTTGTTCCGGTCTTTCAAAACAGATATGATTTATCAAAATTAAAAACAGTCAGTGTGAAAAACTTTTTAGAATACTGCGGTGGAAAAAAAATTGCAGCTTATGGTATAAATTTACAATCAATGTTTTCTGATATTGCCGATTTTGACTATTCCGATTTACTGAATTACGATGCATCGGATTTGTGCTATATCGGGCAGAAAAAAATTGAACAGAATGAATTTGAGAATATTACAACATTAGAACCTTTGTATATGCAAAAATCTCAAGCGGAAATAAATTTTGACCTCAAAAACAAAAAATAATAGAATTACTATTAGAGAAATGCAGCTTAGTGATTTGGAAAAAGTTGTAGCTTTAGAGCATGATGTTTTTCCTGACCCTTGGTCTTTTAACGCTTTTAAAGAACAGGTCGAAGATGACGGTTGGGGCGGATTTGTGGTTGAATCTACAAGCGGTATAATAGGTTACGCATGTTACTTTATTGCTGCGACAGAGGCTCATTTGACCAATATTGCCGTTTCTGAAGAATTTCGCAGAAAATCAGTTGCGAAACTGCTTTTGGATAATATCTTTAAGGTTGTGAAAGAATACCAATGTGAGTTTCTTTTACTTGAAGTAAGACCGAGTAATAAATCGGCTATTGCTTTTTATGAAAAATATGATTTTAAATTATTATATCAACGTCCAAGGTATTATCATAATCCTTTAGAAGATGCTTTGGTGATGGTGCATTATTTTGAATATGACAGGGAACAATAAATTATGGCATGGTTTCGCAAAGATAAATCAGGGTTAGCCCAGCAGGAAAAAAAGAATATACCCGAGGGTCTTTGGACAAAATGTAAATCCTGTGGGGAAGTTGTGTACGGCAAAAAAATGGAAGACCTCTTGTGGGTCTGTCCTAACTGCGATTATCATTTTAGGATACCGTCACAGCGGTATATCGAACTACTGTTAGATGACGGGAAACTTGAAGAATATGATGTCAACTTGACATCTAAAGACCCGCTCAAATTTAAAGATTCAAAAAAATATCCTGATCGTGTCAAAGCTGCTCAGCTTAAAACCGGAAAAAAAGAGGGTGTTATTGCCGGTATTGGCTCTATAAATGACATGAAAGTATCATTTGCGGTAATGAATTTTGAGTTTATTGGCGGTTCTATGGGTTCAGTTGTTGGCGAAAAAATTGCTCGGGCGATTGAAAGAGCCACAGAAATGAAACTTCCGCTCATAATAGTTTCCTGTTCCGGTGGTGCAAGAATGCAGGAGGGTATTTTATCTCTTATGCAAATGGCTAAAACATCAGCACTTCTTGCAGTTTTAGCAGAAAAGAAAATTCCATATATATCTATTTTAACAAATCCAACTACTGCTGGTGTTATGGCATCGTATGCATCTTTGGGTGATGTTATTATTGCAGAACCAAAAGCTCTATTAGGATTTGCCGGTCCTCGGGTTATTCAGCAGACAATCGGTCAGGATTTACCGGAAGGATTTCAATCCACAGAATTCTTTTTAGAAAAAGGGTTTGTTGATAAAATAGTCAACCGTAAGGAACTTCGCTCTACTGTTACATCTCTGCTGCGTTTTATGTGGGACAACTAATGCCGAAGCATACATATCAATCGGCTGAAAAGTTTATTCTCTCAAGAGAGTTTTTTGGGATGAAACTCGGATTAGACAATATTCGTGAATTTCTCTCTTCTTTAAACAATCCGCAGGAAAAATATAAGACGATTCATATCGCCGGTACTAACGGTAAGGGGTCAACAGCAGCAATGCTTGAGTCAATATTGCAAACTCAAGGATATAAAACCGGACTGTTTACATCTCCGCATCTGATTTCATTTCGTGAACGCATAAAAGTAAACGGAAAAAAAATCCCAAAACAATCACTTACTGCATTTATTGACAGAAATAGAAAAGAACTTACTAAAAGAAAGCTTTCATTTTTTGAATTATGTGCTGCGATGGCGTTTGAACATTTTGCAAGGTGTCATGTTGAAATCGCAGTTATTGAAACAGGATTAGGTGGAAGGCTTGATGCGACCAATGTGTTGTCACCTGTCTTAACTCTTACAACAAGTATCAGTTTAGACCACGTAGAGATATTAGGCAATTCAATTACAAAAATCGCCAAAGAAAAAGCAGGTATTATAAAACCCGGCAGTCCTCATTTGATAGGTTTTTTGCCCGATAAAGCAAAACAGATACTCAAAGAAAAATGCCAAAAACAAAAAACGCAGTTTCATGCATTACATACATCCGATATGAGTATGTGCAAAGATAAGCTTTCTTTTGAGTATAAAAGTAAACTAATGCGTATAAAAAGAATCAAACCGGCATTAGTCGGCATTCATCAATTGCACAATGCCGCTCTTGCTGTGAAAGCATCCGAGATATTACGTTCTCAAAATATAAAAATCACGAAAAAGTCGATTAAGCAAGGTATTGAACAAGCTAAATGGGCAGCTCGGTTTCAAATTAAAGAATATAAAAATAAACCTACTCATATTTTTGATGTAAGTCATAATGTGAAAGGTATTGAATCTTTTGTTGAGTCATTTCAAATCAAATTTACCAATAAAAAAGCGTATGTCTTAACCGGTTTTGTAAAACGGAAAGAACATCAAAAGATGTTTAATCTTTTATCAAAAATCAGCATATACTATGCTTTAGTACCGCTTTCTACCAAAAGATCAACAGATGTCCTTGAAATGATTAAACAGATAGACTTTAAATCTGTATCATTGAGACGTTTTGCTAAAATAGAAAGCGGATATAATGCAATTTTAAAAATGACAAACCGAAATGATATTATTATAGTAATAGGGTCACATTATTTAGTAGGCGAATTTTTTGAGAAATATAAAATTGTATGAGCAAAAAAAAGAAATCGACAAAAGAAAAAAAAGAAACAGTTCAAAAGAAAGCAGTAAAAGGGAGTTCTTTTTCAAAGACACAAAAAGACTCTGAACTTACAGATACTATCCAAAAGTTAGAAAATAAAGTAAGGTCATTGACTGAACTCAATAGAGTACATAAACGTAAAATTTTTGATCTGTATACTATTTTTGAAATCAGCCGTAATTTTAATACGGTATTAGATTATCAGCAGCTTTTAGATACTTTTATTTTTACTTCACTTGCTCAAGTCGGTTCGATGAAAGCAGCCTTTTATTTGTCGCCTCATGGAAGTGAAAAAAAGTACGTTCTCACAAAATTTAAAGGTTCGGGGAAAGATCGGAAGAGCACACGTCTGAACTCCAGTCACACTGATATATCTCGTATGCCGTCTTCTGCTTGAAAAAAAAAAAAAAAAAAAATTAAAATAAAAAAAAACAAAAAACACAACTAAATACCACACCTAAACATACCTACTACCAACCCCACACCCAATCACTTGC
>CAJVYT010000247.1 GCA_913009765.1 uncultured candidate division Zixibacteria bacterium | reverse complement strand
CAAGCAGAAGACGGCATACGAGATATATCAGTGTGACTGGAGTTCAGACGTGTGCTCTTCCGATCTCTAAAGGAAGTGCTGGGTTGTAGTCAGCGAGTTCAAAGGAAAAGGAGTTTGCTCCTATTATTTTATAACTTCCATTCACTGATATACGAGAGTTATTATCTATCTGATATACAACTGGACATTGCTCTATAACTTCTCCCCACTTCGTTGTAACAACTAATTCACCATTGTCATTTACCGCAACAGATTCAGAACCGTCATATTGTATTTTTATCTGTGAAAAATCAGCACCCGGTGCAACAATAAAATCATACTCCATTTGTCTGCCATTACCATAATATTTTAAATCTATACCATCGTAAATCTGCTCATACATGACAGCGGTATAATTCGGAACATCGGTTGCCCATTTCGATTGGTCGTTACCGATAAAATAATTGCATTTGTAATCTATTTTGTCAACACCAACCATTTTTGGGTTGGTATTTGCACCGACAAAGTTAGCTTTAATCATCATCGTTTCGATAGAGTCAGGTTGATTGTGTAACCCTTCGACTCCGCTCAGGGTGACATCTTTGGCATCTATCATGTCAGGTCTCGGGGAGAGTTGACCTACCGTTTTTAAACCATCTGATTTGATTGTACGAGTAAATTGGTAGTATGCACCATTAGATGCAAACCACATAGTAGTTCCGCCAGCATTGGCACGGAAATTTACTTTATTATCCCACTGACCAATATTTGCTGTAAAAGCGAGTGGCATAGAAGATAGGTTTTTAGTAATTTGAACATCTGACAGATTATCGTTGTCAATCAGTTCATTTGAATAAATTGTTTGTAAAGTTGCAAACATTAAAATGAGTGTGATAAACCCACTTAATAAAACTTTTTTCATTTAATCCTCCTGTCGGATCAAGAAGTTCACCTATTGTTAACATACAAGCATAAATAATATATAAATTCACCTACTTTCAAACATAAAACTTTCATGTATAGACATGGTTAAAAGATTGTTCAGTATTACTATTTTGCTCAATACAAAAAATTACTCTCTCCCCACTCACCGTAATATTTGCGATATAAGCTACAACATTTCTTAAATTTTGGACTAATATGACCTATAAGGAACTTTTTTAAGTTTCTATCGTTTATTACGTTGACAACAATAAAAATAATGTTATCATACATACTAAATGGTACTTCATAGACCATACTTTACTAAGAATAAAATAAACATCACATAATAGTATCTGCCGCATGGCATTTTGAAAGGTTATGTATGCCTACAAATTTTAAAAGACTTTGCATTACCGCCATCTTATGCTGTCTTTCCATCTCATCACATCTTTTCGCAATTCCCCTTGAGGTGTTAAACGACCCCAACTTTATTCTCCCTATCAATCGTAAACCAATCGATAATCCTGAAAACAAACTTTCAACTGCACTATCTGCCGATGTTTCTACTAACCCATACAAAAGCGGTGATTCTGTCTCTATTGTCTGTAGTGAGTTCATGTTCACAACAGCAACAGGAGCCGGTTCTGACTGCTGGGGTTGGACAGACAGTAGTGGTACAGAGTATGCGATATACGCCTCGTGGAATGCCATTGAATTTTATAACTTGGAAACTGCCTCATTAGCCGGCTCTGTTCCTGCCCCGTCGGGTACTTGGCATGATATAAAAACATACCAAAACTACTGCTATGCAGTTTCTGAGGCTACCGGTACTAATGACGGTTTACTTATAATTGACATGCAGTATCTTCCCGATTCGGTTCATTATGTAAATTCTATCGCAACCGGTAGTGCAGGACAACGAACATCACATAATTTATCAATCGACACTGTTCAGGGATATGCATATATAGAGGGTACATCATCTGTTAATCAATCGGTACATATACAAGATTTATCAAATCCTGAAAACCCATCTTATGTCGGCAGCTTTGGTCCCAGCGGCGGAATACATGATATATTTTGTCATAATGATACTCTGTATATGGCAGAAGGTGTGAACCCGTCTTTTTCTATTTGGAATATGGCAAACAAAAATTCACCGGAGATGCTTACCCGCGTGACTATTCCCAATGCCGGATATGTACATAATATTTGGCCGACCGGCGACAAACGTCATCTTTTGACAACCGAAGAGACCCCCGGAAAAACTATCAAACTTTGGAATATTGAAGATTTACAAAACGTACAACTGACGGATGAATATTTAGCTCCCAGTAATTTAGCCCATAATGCTCAAATTGTAGGCGACACCGCTTATGTTTCACATTATGAATCAGGAGTTGTGGTTTTGGATTTAACCAATCCTGACTCTATAGTAGAAATAGCCCAATTTGATACCTATCCTGCATCGGAAAATGCTAACTATAATGGATGCTGGGGAGTATATCCTCAAACTCCAAGTGGACGTTTTTATGCTTCCAATATCGAAGGTCAGCTATACGTGCTAAAAGAATTCAATACTGTCTTAGCAGATACACTTATTGCATTAGATGCTCAGTCATTACCCGGTTCATCAGTGAGAGTTGATGTATGGGCTAAATTCACATTAGATATGCGTGAATTTGAAGTTCCATTTGACTGGAGCGGTCCCTACAACCTCAGCTTTGATTCTTTTTCCACGGCAGGTCTTATGACCGAATATTTTGAAGAACAGTTATTCTCTGCTCTTGATCCATTTAATAATAGAGCCTCGATTTTAATTCGTTCTACCACCACAAACAGCTCTCCTAGTTTACCTGCAGGTGAAGGAATTATTATGTCTCTATATTTTACTATTCCTAACAATGCAAGCGGAGGTCCCAATCCAATAATATTCTCTCCCTTTAACGGCAAAGAACCATCATTTAGAACTAACTGTATAAGCTATACTCCCGATACCGTCAGCGGTTCTATATCGTTATCATCTGAATCCTGCTGTATAGGAATTAGGGGAAATGTTGACAACAGCCCTGAAAATCCGCCTGATGACAATGGTATAAATGTTTCTGATGTTATAAAAATGGTAGACCATATGTTCCGAAACGGAGATCCTCCTGTTTGTGAAGAAGAAGAAGATATTAACGGTTCAGGAGGTAATTCCCCAATTAATATTAGTGATTTAGTCGCTTTGATTGCCTATATGTTCCAAGATGGACCGGCACCGGCACTTTGTCCATAAAAAACAATAATTTGTTTAAGACAGCTATACAAAATCTGTCCACCATCTCCCCGGTTCTTGTTACTCTAATGTGAATGTTACTTTATAAGAAACCCACAATGAAATCGGATTAGAGTTTTGCAGAGCCGGACTAAACTTATTATCTTTAGCAGCTGACAAAGCGGCAGCATCCAATGCGTCGCTTCCTGATGAACGGGCGATTTTTGCTTTTATCACTAATCCGTCTTTACCTATCAAAACTTTTATAGTCACTACTCCCTCAATACCTGCTAATTTACATAATCGGGGATAACTTGGCTGTTTGTAATAGTACATCTCCGGTTCTTTTTCAAACGGGACAAAATCTGTTTCACCCGGGTATATTTCATCACTACCTCCATATACATAACTTGGATTTCCTTCCCCTGTATATAAATTATCGTCATAGTTACTATCAATCCCATCACCACCGGCATATGTTTCAACACTTATAAGAACAGGAACTTCATCATCTATAAATTCATCATCAGGAATCGGATTAGGAATTACCCCGGGATAAAGCTGTATCTGGGGTCTATTCCCTCGTTGTCGAAGAGTTTCAGCATCTAAAGGAATGCGATGGTTCTCCCCCACCAATCCCCCTCTATTATTTTCGAAAGGTCCTATTACTACAACAAGTGGAGTAACAAATAGTGAAATTATCCAAAAAAGAGAAACTATTGTGAGAGTCAAACCTACAACAATTAAATTCCCGATAAGTAAATTTTTTTGATATGATGCTTTCATTTCAAAAGCACCGTACGGAGAAAAAACAGAATTTGTCGACATAGCTATACTCCTTTTCATTTTGGACGGTTCTCATGCGTCAAGGAGAGATTATCTATGAGGGGATTTATAATATCTGCTGTCAGGAATAGGTTCCAGACAGCTCAGAGCTATAATAACTGTAAATAAATGTCTTCTATAATAGAAACGATTTACCAAAGATTTTGTGCAATAAAAAAAGGCACTCATTGATACAGTGCCTTTTTTTATTTACGATATATATGCTAATTATTCAGCGAGAATACAACCTTATAAGTAACCCAAACATTGATAGGTCGACCGTTTTGAATACCCGGTTTGAACTTATTGCCTTTTGCAGCAGCAACAGCAGCATCATCTAAAGAAACAGTCCCTGAAGATTTACCGACCTGAGCTTTTAAAACATTGCCGCTTTTACCTATAAGAGCTTTTACCCAAACAGTACCTTCAATACCTGCTAGTTTTGCTAAACGAGGATAGGCAGGTTTCGTTTCATGAATCATTTCCGGCATAATTTCTACCGGTATAAATTCATCAGCTGCCGGAAGATAATCATCATCGGCAATATCAATAATACTATCTTCGCCATTATCGGCAGTAATATCAGGAGCTATAATTTCAGCCAGTTCATCTCTTGTAGCTAAAACAACATCTTCATCAAGAACTTCATCATCAGCAACCGGTTTCGGAATACCAACTTTTGGAGCGGCAACATCAGGCTGACTTACTTTTACTTGAGGAGGTTTTTTAGCAATTGACGGCGGCGGACCTAAATCTGCTATTGTTTTAATAACAACAGCAGAAGCATCTATCGCATCCATATTGTCATTTTGCAAAGCACCATAAATCCATGACCCCAAAACAAGTAACCCGATAAAAGCTGCCACAGACAAAGTTCCAATAGCAAAATTTCGTTGGTACTTAGATTTGAGTTCATAGGCACCGTAGGGAGAGTATAATATATTTTGTTTAGCCATTATATCTCACCCTTTTCTATTGCCTGCTGTGTTGCAGCGGCAATAATTCTATTATCTTTTTCTTCCCAATCGCCAATAGCATATCGATAGGAGAATTTCCCGTCTTCTTTTGTTAATTCTTCAACTTTTTTACCGAGCTTTTCAGCAGTAAATTTGTTCCAAGAACGTTCAATCAAATCGATTTCATCAAGAATATTTACCATATCCTTATAAGTTGCATCATCATTGATAAGTATAAGCGTATTCAGCTTACTGTTTTCTCTGTTTTGTGTTACTAACAGAGATTGTAAGGTATCAGAGTTTAGCTTATACACAACCGTATCAGGAGTATCAGGAGCTGACGGCAGTAGAAGTGGAAGATTATCAGGAGACGGTGTTCCTGGATTCCACCAAAAACGACCTTCACCATCAACACGGATAGTGAGAAGATTTGATTCCCTGATATCAACAGGTTCTTTCTGATCGGCAGGAGGTAAATTTATCTCCATAGCCTGAGGCATCGCAAATACAGTTGTAACCATATAGAAGATCAACAAGAGGAAAGCGATATCAACCATTGGAGTCATATCAAGTCTAATTGAGACACGACGCTTAGGTCTTCTGAGCCCTTTCCCTTTTGTGGGTTTCGAGCGTTCGGCAACTTCACCAGCCACTTAGTAATCACTTCCTTTCAAATTATTCGTTAACGTTTGTTCATTTATTTGGACAAACGGTAAAATCTATTTATTTCCCAGCAGCGGCAGCGGCAGCTTCTTCAGCAAGTGCAGCAGCAGCGGCAGCTTCTGTTTCTACTTCGTTATCAGTAATAATTAAAAATCTTTCCAGATTATTCGACTGCATCTCATTCATAATTTTCTTCATAGTACCAAACGATGCATCTCTATCTGCTTTAATAACCACCAATGCTTTATAGTTCTTACCCCGAGCTCGGAGAATTTTTTCGACTACACAAGGAGCATCATCACATGTAGAAACATGTCTTACAGAAGTATTCACAATCTTACCTTCAATCTCAACTTCCGCAATAGAGGTATAATCCACATACATTGAATCTAAACTGGTCACGGTGATATTTATAATATCTTTATCCGGCAATTCAATCTGCGAATGTGACTCCGGTAAATCGACCGCACGTGCTTCAGGTGGTTTAAAAGTTGTCGTTGCCATATAGAATATGAGTAGGAGGAATCCAATATCCACCATAGGTGTCATATCCAATTTAATGGCTACCCGACGTTTCTTTTTAGCCGCCATAATTTAGATTCCTTCTTTTTCTTTCAGAATTTGAAGGACTTCAAAAGTAGCTTCGTCGGTGGTATAGTTAAAAGCATCTACTTTGTTTACAAAAAAGTTATAGAAGAAAATACCTAAAATACCGGAAATAAGTCCACCGGCAGTATTGATAAGAGCTTCTGAAATACCTGTTGCCAAAGAAGTTGCATCAATAACACCGCCTTCAACATTACCGGTCGCAGCAAAAGCACGAATCATACCAACTGTAGTACCTAATAGACCAACCATGGTAGCAATAGATGCGATAGTTGAAAGAGCAATTAAATTTCTTTCAAGCAATGGACCTTCTAAAGCATTAGCTTCTTCAAGATCGGAAGAGCACACGTCTGAACTCCAGTCACACTGATATATCTCGTATGCCGTCTTCTGCT
>CAJVYT010000246.1 GCA_913009765.1 uncultured candidate division Zixibacteria bacterium | reverse complement strand
TTTTTTTTTCAAGCAGAAGACGGCATACGAGATATATCAGTGTGACTGGAGTTCAGACGTGTGCTCTTCCGATCTATCAATCCTTTCTTTGTTTTTGATTTGAGATTCTCACCAAATATCCTCTTCACGGAAGAAAAATACCCTTCGGTTCCTACCCATCTCTTTCCATAATCCTTGACAAATGACCAGTCATTGTATCCTACTATCTGAATCATCATCAGTTCTTCGATTCTAAGAGGCGGGGAGTCGCCCCAAAGAACAGCATTTCTTCTTATCTTTATTCCGGGTTCGATATCATTCTCTTCACAGAACGAGAACATGTCAAACTTATCGAACGCGCCATCCCCGTAGAACATATCGATATGATTATTATTCTCGATAAGTTCTTTCATATGTTCCTTAGAGCAATCGGGTTCTGAAGGAATTTCTCCTTCAATTCCCACAGTTAATCCAAGAAGATCTTTTGTGACAGGATCAGTTGTTATCACAACTTTAACAAATTTCTTTCTCTTCCTGTTACCATGCTTTTCTTCCTTGTAATATCCGCATGTTCCTATCTTCATTCCTGTCCCGTCAGCTGAGCAGGAGAAGTTCCCGTTCTTTGGAACTTCGATCTTAAGGTCAAGCTTAACTTCTCTTCGACATATTGTGCTATGATCGTTTGAATCATTGATAAGATTATATTCGGAAAGTTTCCTTGTCACTCCTTCAACTCCTCTGGAATTAAGAAACTGATGCCATACGGATTGAAGAGTTAACATAGAATTCGGGAAGATGAAAGGTCTTCCCCTTTTGTTTTCATTCATCTGTTCAAGTTCTGTATTCCATGACTGAACCCATTTGAAATCAAGAAGAAATTCTCCGCGTCTTACAAGCTGATTCTGATAATCTGACATAAACATCACCGTGAGTATATAAATGTATATACTATATTATATAGTATGAGAAGAATAAAAGCTTTTCAAGGAAAGTTGGAACTTACTGATAATGTTGAAACGATCATTGAGAAGAAAGTTACAAAGTTTGGAAATGGGGCAAAGATCGATTGCCCAAAAGAGCACATCGGAAAAAGAGCTTACATATTAATTGTCAAAGAAGAATAGAAATCTATTTTTGAATTATGCGACAGAGCACAAATATTTAAATACTTTCACTACTTTATAATGCTAATATATTATTAGGGCCTAAACTTTTGCGATTTTTAGCATCAACACATCCATAACATCATTTATTCTTGCATTTTGCACGAATTTCTCATACACCCATCCAACAAATGATTTCAAAGAACCCATGACAACATTCCTGCAAGCTTCTCCTATAGTCCGCGCGCTCACAAGCTTTCCAAGTCCGCTCTGCTTAACGCCCAGTTTCAGGAGGCTGTAAGCCATGAAAACAAGGTACCAATGCCTCTTGATTGCCTTTAGTTTTCTGACCTGATAGCTCTCCAGTCCAAGCGCCTGCTTCGTGTCTCTGTAAAAAACCTCTATTCTCCAGCGTTTCATATACATCTTCAGGATCTTTTTGGGTTCCCATTCAAGTTTGTTCGTGGCAAAGAACATAAGCATATCCTTTGTTATTTTTCCATTCTCATCAATCGGGCAACTGATGACAAGCCTTGCTCTTCCTGCGTTAGGTAGCCGTGTTCTTTTCGTGTACACAAGATATCTCTTCTTTCCGACTTCAATCTCTTCATAATCATCGTTATTTACTCTTGCAACATATTCCTTAAGCGGGATGTATACACCGTCTCTCATAACACGCATATTGCTCTTTAGAGGTGATATGTAAATCTTGTCATACTTTTGCAAAAGATCTGTTATTTCCCCGCAGACAAACCATCTGTCAAAGACAAGGATATTGACAGGAATATCCCTGTCAACACAATCATTGATAAGCTCCTTTGCAAGTTCTATCTTAGTCCTGAAACCCTCTTTTAGGGCTATTTCACTGCCTTCCTTATGATAGAGCCTGTAATCGATAGGATATGATGTAAGATCATCCATGTAATGAGCAGTAACAATATTATGACCAAGAACCATCTTTCCCGTGGAATGATCAAAGAACCAGTCGGCTCCTTCCATGTCCTTTCCTGTTTTGTGCAGAATTGTATCGTCAATGGCAATGATTCCATATGATTTCCATCTGGTTTTCTTCCTGGTCTGAAGAAGCTCTAAGCGCTTGTTATTAAGTTCGTTTTCATCCCAGTCCGACAGGGTAAGGAACTTGTTTAATGAGCTTTGGTCATTGCCGTTTAGAAAGAGCTTGTTCATTGCATCTATTGTTGTGTTTTCTGAGACAATAAGACCTGTCTCATATTCACAGAAGTGCTTCATCTGGCGTTCGTGAAAGATTAGAGAAAAATACGATGAAACACCTGAAACTATCGGAGGGATCTTAATTATCGGAAACATATGGCACCGATTATAATGTTTTGCCGAATGGAAATAAGTTATTTTGGGAAAAATCGCAAAAGTTTAGCTAAAAATCAAATAAATATATCTAGTATAGATTAGAATTTGCCAATCAACGAACTCCCAAAATACTCGGGTCGGTTATATTAATCGTTATCTGTTAAACAGGCGTTGTGTAAAAACTATTTCTCTTTCAATATCGATATTTAGTCATTTATAATTTGTTCTAGGTTGGATACGTAGAACCTTAACCAATAATACTCCATGGTTAAGAATTGGTCTGCATATGATCTTGCCCAGCAGAATGAGGTCTTTCTCTTCCTTAACAGGCTTCCTGAAGCGGTTATTATCGCAGTCGGCGATAAAGACCTTTGGAAAGGTATAGGAAGACCGCCAAGAAAGCTTTTTGACATCATTGTCAGCCTTGCCATACAGGATTATGTCGGTTTCTCCAACAGGAGAAGTATGGGTATAATTGAACTTTTTACAAGTTTTGCCAAAATCCCAATTGACCTTCCCTGTTACAAGAGCCTGTCAAACTACAGAAATGACCCTTTCATAAAACCCTACCTGGACAGGTTGATAGAAATCACATCAAAGCCTCTTAGTGTTATAGAAAGGGACTTTTCAACCGACATGTCCGGAATGTCAACATCAACATTTTCAAGCTGGTATGGGATAAGGATCGGAAAGAAAAGCAGGAGACGGGATCATATCTCTGTTCATGTGACAACTTCAGGGATATTCAATGCGGCAGTCGCTGTTGATATCGACTGCCAAAAAGGAAAAGACAATGTCTATTTCAGAGAGCATGTCGAAAGGGTAAAGCAGAACTTCAATATAAGGGACTGGTCTGGCGACAGTGCATATCTTTCAAGAGAGAACTGTGAAATGGTCACCAATGCAGGGGGAACACCGTGGTTTCATATTAAGAAAAACACAAAAGCAAGATCCGGAGGCTCTCCTGTATGGAAGAAAATGGTGAAAAAGTTTAAAGAAGAACCCGAATCATCAGGAAAACATTACAACAAAAGATCAAATTCAGAATCAACATTTTCGGCGAAAAAGAAGAAGTTTGGAAGTAGCGTAAGGTCTAAGAACGATACGGCAAAAGAGAATGAAGAGCACATGAAGTGGATCTGTTATAATTTCTCAGTTCTATCAAGAGCATGGCAGGAGTTGGGCATAAAACCAAGGTTTGGTTAGTTTTTACCTAACTTTGACAGTTTGACATCTAATTTGTTCCCCAATTCTTTTTGACAGAAGACCTTTTTTGAGCAATTTTGCTCAGAATTACTACGTTATTCCATAGTTTTGGTGCAAAATCAGCCTGTTTATATGGTCAAAATTCGAGTAAATCAGTCTTTTTGTCCGGTCCTTTAGAAATTCCACCGTAACTGTCAAATTCATCAGGCTTGTTTTGATGAATTTTGGTGTCACATGCTTTAGCTCTTTGTTCTCATATCTTAGAAGGGATATGATAAGCTGGGCAAGAAATCCAATTATCAGCACTCCGTTAATGCTATCATCCGTCCACACCCTGAGAGGTTTTATCTCAATCTCATTCTTGAGAGAACTGAATATTTTCTCAATAGAGTCTTTCTGCCGATAGATTTCAAGAGCATGTTTTAGTGTCAAATTCTCGCTCGATGTAAGGCAGAAAAATCCTTCCCGACCGTTAATCAATGATCTTTTCAGGAGTTTCATTGCATCATGCTCTGAGATTTCAGAGAGTTTTGTCTGATATGAATACTTCACGTCAATGAGTGCATTTCTTATCTGAAACTTCTTTGGAAGTTTCTTGTTGTTATCAATTGATTTCTGTATCTCTCTTGCTTCTTTTAGCAGGCGCAGGGCTTTTCGAAGCTTTGCCTCAAGCTGTTTTTCTTTGAGACTTTCTGAAAAGTAGAAGTAATCAATCCTGCTCGGGAAAGGATGCTTAATCCCGTAGATCCCTTTGTCTTCATCAATCAGCTCGGCGTTCTCTTTGCTGAACTTTCTTATCCGTTTGTCATCGCTTTTGTTGAGCTTTTTTGCAGTCAGGTATTTCATCCTGTCCGCGATGATAAGGTCAAGATTCTCCCTGCTGTTGGCACCCTTGTCAAATACTATCCTTGAACCTTTCCTGAGATGATACTTTATCTGGTTGTATGTATGCCGGAAATGTTTCTGGTCATTTACATTGCCCGGGTTGGCTGTCAATCCGATGGGTATGTTTACCGGGTTTGCAAGCTCTGACAATCCTACAGTGATCTGTTTCTTGTCAGGACGATGATCACGGCTGTAGCCATATTCCCCGAGAGGGGAATTATCCCCGTGAAGAACTATGCTTGTCCAGTCGAGATTTATGTTCGTATGTTCAAAATCATATAATGAGAAAATCCTCTTCTGAAGACTGAACATGATTTCTTCACGATTCCGTCCAAGAATTGTAAGAACACGGAAAAGTGTTCTTTGCTCAAATGATTTGATGTCGAATTCATCCAAGACCCCGGGACGGTTTATCCAGTCTGAAGCCTTTGTCATGCTGCGATTCTCTGTCAATCTGTATGAGATCAACGCTTCGACAAGACGCGGAAGGGGTATTCCCCTTTGTTTATGCTTACCAAAAAGCATATCAAAGCCGAGCTTTCGGCTGTGGTCCTTAACACTAAGAATCGTTCCGATAGGGAAGCTTATATTATCTGTTGACCTAATCGTATACGTTCTTAGTTGTGTTTGTTTTGTCATAAAAATAACAGAACTAAGAACACTTTTCTACTTAACTGTCAAAGTTAGGTTAAAAATAAAAATTGAGAAAAAGTAAAAAAGATAAGTTAATTATTTTTTTTGTTCTCTTTTTCAGTTTCTTCTTCTCTTACCTTTTCCTCGACTTCGTCTTTGATGCCAAGATGGTCAATAATCTCTTTGTATCTGTTTCTGATTGTAACCTCTGTTACACCTGCAACATCAGCTACTTCTCTTTGTGTTCTCTTTTCTCCATGCATCAGTGCAGCAACATACAAAGCAGCTGCAGCAATTCCAGTAGGTCCTCTTCCTGAAGTTAATTCAGCTTTTTGAGCTTTTTCAAGTATTTCAACAGATTTTTGCAAATCCTCTTCAAATTCTGCCTGTGTCTGTTCATAAATAAGCTGATGTCCATATCCATGCGTACCGATTTCATGACCATATTCCAGGATCGCCTGCACCATTTCCGGATACCGCTCCGCAACCCATGCAAGCACAAAAAAAGTCGCTTTTACGTTATACTCTTGTAAAAACTTTAAAATTCGGCTTACATTTTGCGAGACGCGGGATTCCAGATCAGGCCACTCGCTGACTTTGATTTTCTTCCGGAACCTGGACACATGAAACCAGTCTTCTACATCTATTGTCATCGCATTTAACATTTCATACACCAAAGCTATTTTTCTGAACCAGGCCTCTGCGAGACGGTTTTAGCGGGCCTGCTTATCGTTCTTATAATTATAGTAACTATAATCATAAGAATAGGGTAAAACATTTTTCATGTTATTAATTATTGTACCAAGTATTTTTTCGCTATTATCAGCCAGGGAATTAATAGCGCGTTTTACAACATTCTTTTTGGTTTCCCCTGCCTTGAGAACCATAAAAATCCCATCTACTCCATTGCCAAGGAACAACGCGTCACTTGTGGGAATTACCGGCGGAGCATCAACAATTATTATTTCAAAAAACGACCGAAAGGTATCAAACAAATCGTGAAGCTGAAAAGAAGAAATCAGCTTGGAGGGGCTTTGTTCCGATGTTCCGGCAGTGATTATCTTTAAACCTGGAAATGCCGTGTCTTTTAAAATGCTGTCCAATTCTGCCCTGTTACCGAGAAAATCTGCCAAACCATTCTCCAGCGGAAGACTGAATAATTTATGAATTCTGGGCCGACGCAGATCACAATCAATCAACAACGTTTTGGTTTCACGATAAAGCGCACTTGTGACGGCGAGGGAAGACGATACGGTGCTTTTACCCTCGCTTACATTTGCACTGGTTATCATGTAAACTTTTTTGCGATATTAGATCGGAAGAGCACACGTCTGAACTCCAGTCACACTGATATATCTCGTATGCCGTCTTCTGCTTGAAAAAAAAAAAAAAACAGAAAATCAATATTAGAATTGCCGAATTCCTTATACTCAATTCTTATTTCATCTTGTCAGTCTTTCTTCTTTAACCTTCTCTCTATACGAACACCTTTTACACTTCCACACAATCTATTATTTT
>CAJVYT010000245.1 GCA_913009765.1 uncultured candidate division Zixibacteria bacterium | reverse complement strand
CAACCACAGCAGAAAGAAGGAGGCCGATACCGCCATCAGCACCTTCAGCTTGCGGCCGGCCCGGCCGTCGTCGATGCCGGCGCTGGAGATGAAAGCGCTGGCGGGTGCCTGCCTGCCGGGAGCACCGCACTCTGATACCGGTAAAATTTTCTTTATTTTTTCATTACTGGCACCGGCTAAAAGCATTTTTTTGGCAAGATTTATAACTTCCTTGCGATTCATTCTTCCATTGTTCTGACCTTGCGGAATATCATTTTTTATTACCGGTTGTTTCTCTATACTTTCTTGATGATTGTTCCCAAAAGTTATAAACTCTACTTTTCTATTTGATGTTGTTTCTATATTTGCTTTCTTTTCTGCTGCTGCTTGTTCATACATTGCTGAGTCTTCTACGATTTCATCTAACTCAACTGTCGATTTTTTCTTTTGTAACATTGCATAGAGCAGTACAGAGATTACTCCTGCGAACAAATACCCTAAAGCATTTATAGCCATATCTATCAAAAATTCTTGTGAAAGTTCCATTTTCACTTATCCTTTATCATGCTTTGAAATCAACATGTTCTGCAGGGGAGTTATCAGAAGAATTTTCTGTTTCCGATTCTGATACTTCTTCTTGCGTTTCATGTTGTTGTTCATCTTGTTTATTTTCTTCTTGTATTTCTTCCTCTTCATTTTCATCTTCATGTAAAATGACAAGGTCTTGTTCGTGTTCTTTTTTTAGTTTTTCCTTCATCTTTTCTTTTAAGACTTCAGAAAAACCATTTTTCTTTTTATCCTTGCTGGAGCGGTCAGACGGGTTCACCCGTTCAGTTGTCGAAACACCGGATAGATTGTCAACAGAGCAATATAATTCATCCATCTCAGCGGCTCCTTTTCATATTTTTTTAACCGGTCAAAGCAAACTTTTCTCTCACCATGTTTCTCAATTTCATAACAGATTTTGTATGAATCTGAGATACACGTGATTCAGAAATAGTCATCACTTCGCCAATTTCTTTTAAGGTTAATTCTTCAAAATAATAAAGAGCAATAACCAGTTTTTCCTGTTGAGTAAGTTTGTTTATTGCTACACCCAAAAATGTTTTTAATTCAGCTTTTTCAATATCACTTAAGACCGAAATAGTTTCACGGTCTACAACTGTTTCAATCCTTGGTACTTGGCGATTATCATCTTCACGATAGATAACTTCATCAAGAGATAAAATATGGGTTCCCGATACATCGCCTAAAGCGGCATGTAATTCAGGCATTGTAAGATTCATCTGTTTTGCCAGTTCATGTTTTTCCGGTTTTCGTCCGTGAATATTTTCAAGAATAGTTAAGGCTCTATCAATTTCACGTGATTTTGCCCGTGTAGAACGAGGCACCCAGTCTAAGGCTCGGAGTTCATCCAAGATTGCTCCTCGAATACGGGGAACAGCATAGGTTTCAAACTTCACACCTCTGTCGGGATCGTAATTTTTAAATGCTTCAATAAGACCAATAACACCTGTTGAAACTAAATCATTAATTTCAACCGAACGAGGAAACCCCATCGCCATTCGTGTTGCCACATTCTGTACGAGCGGCACATATTTATCAAGAAGTTTTCGGCGTCGTTCAGGAGAACGGTCATTCCAATACCGTGTCCATTCATGAGGTGCGACATCCCATTTCTTGACACGTTTAGGTTTAACTACTGCTTCCCGGCTTTTTGAAACAATTGTTTGTTTAGCCATGCTGCTTTTTTTCTTCTTTTCTTTTACTGTGCTAACCATAAGTATGCTATTCCTTTATATCGGCAGTCGCCGCAGTTTTATTTATTCTTTCAAATGAGTTAAAAAAATCTATTGGGGCTTCAGTCTCTAAGAGCTTATGAGCCAAAACGTTAAGCTCTATTGACACCTCTGAATTCGGATTGGACTCAAAGACTGTTTTTTGTGAAGCTACCGCTTTTCGGAAATCATCATTTTCTTTGAGATATCCAAAATATTTTGGAATTGATTCAACGAATCGTTCAGCTACGGCACAAAGCTTGGCGTAGATATACTCAGCCTCTTCAGATGTTTCGGCACGATTGACCAAAAAGCGACAATCTAAATCGGCATTGATATCATGTAAGTATTTAAATAACCCATAACTGTCTGAGATAGATGTTAATTCAGGTACCAATACTGTTAAAACTATATCAGCCCCATAAGCCATTACCGATGAATGTTTATTAACACCGGAACTATGATCAATTAACACGATATCAAAATCTTCCGTATAGGTACGAATTTGGTTCATGCAATTTGCAATAGTCGGAATATCTATTTCATCAAAGAGACCAATTGAGTTAACCGATGCTAAAAGCGAAACTCTTTGAGAAATTTTTAGAACTGCTTCTTTTAAGGAGAGTTGACCTTTGGCAAACTGACGGAATCCATAATCAACATTAATATTTGCAAGTACATGCTGATTACCAAAATTAACATCAGCGTCAACAACAAGAACTCGTTTACCCATGCGTGCAATTGTATCGGCAAGGTTATAAACAATAACAGATTTCCCAACTCCGCCTTTACCGGAGAGAATTGAAATCAGTTTTTTTTGTGATTTCTTTTGTGTAAAATCTTTTTTGTGCAATTGTAATCTATTCACTTGCAGCCTCTACTTGCAGAATTTCATTCACGAGTTTTTCTACTTGAGGCGTATGCAATTCCCCTATTCCACCCGGAGAATCAGTTGTATATACAATTTTTAAATCAAACGAATGAGCTGCTGTAATAAGTGTTCCCAGACAATCTGTCATATCTGTTTTTGTTATGACAAGATGGGTCGGATGAATTGCCTGCATTTGTTCAGTCATTGCCGCAACATCTTTAGACCTCATAATTGCTGAAAAAACCGCAAGCCGATAGGTCGTACCGATTGCATCAAGTTTGTCATTTATCGGAACTATGTTTTCTATAATCTGAGGTGTTGCAACCGTATCAATGAGTGTAATTGTCTCATTATTATGTGATGACTCAACTGCTGTGCGATTGTCAGCATAATCGGCACCCAAAATTTCAGCATACGCAGCTGTTTCATCATAGGCACCCATTTTAACATCATCTAATGTTAATAGCGTTACTTTCTTTTTCTCTTTTATCACAAGTGATGCCGCTAATTTCCCCATAATAGATGACTTCCCGGCACCGGCAGGACCTACAACCGCAAGTTTATCACCAATTTCAAGTGAAAAATCATCGGTGGTATACTGAATAATTTTTTCTGCTAATTTCAGCTTAGCAAAAATCATCACATCATCAGAACCATCATAAGATTCTTCTAACTCGGCTCTAAACTCTTTAATAAATGCTTGGCTGACATCATGAGCATTCAGCTGCTCTACAACAGAACTAAATGGAGAATCATCCTTTTTTTGGTTAACTGTATCTGAATTCAAAAATGTGTTGATTTTTAACTCAAGTTTTTCATACCGTTTTTGCCAAATATCACCAGAAACTACATCAACCGAAGGAGGATTTGCTTGCACTTCTTTTTCAGAAGGAACAGATGGTTTTTTCTCAACTGCAGGTACCGATTTGTTTTCATCCGGAAAGATTTTTGAACTTTGTCCGACTGTTGGATTTTCCAAACAGGCAGTGACTTCGTAAATAATTCTTCCTAAAGCACCAGATTCCTGTGTCGTTTTTAAAACTATGGCATCTCCACCCATTTCTTCACGCACCCGTTTTAATGCTGCCGAAGATGTTTCAGCTCGAAATGTTTTAATTATCATCGTTTAACCTCACCATCCCGGTTGAGACCAGCTCAACAACAGGTAATATTTCGTTATATGAAACCACAGCCAGTGACGGACAAGACGCTTCGACTAATCTCCGCAAAGCGAGCCTGATATTCGGCGAGCAGATACAAACCGGAACATATCCGGCGGACTGCATCAATTCGGCATGTGATTTAATTTTTTCTATGAGTACTTCTGTCATGGCAGGATCCATCACAAGCATCAAACCTTGTTTGGTATTCTGGACAGAGTCTGCTAATTGTTGTTCTATTTGAGGATCTATCGTAAAGACATTTATTTTTCCACTCTTATCACGATAAAGGTCTGTTATCTGACGCTTGAGCGACATACGAACATATTCTGCTAAAACATCAGAATCTTTTGTAGCACCGATATAATCAGATGTAGTTTCTAAAATTGTAGCTAAATCACGAATCGGAACTTTTTCAGACAAGAGTGACACGAGAACTTTTTGTAAAGAACCAAGCGGGACAATTTCCGGTATGACAGATTCAACCAGTGCTGGATAATCTTCTTTTAATGTATCAACAAGTTTTTGAACATCCTGACGAGAGAGAATTTCTGCTGATGCGTTTCTGATGACTTCGGTTAAGTGTGTTGCAACTACAGCAGCAGGCTCAACAACAGTAAAACCTTTTGCTTCTGCTATCTCTTTGAGATTTGGAATAATCCAAGTAGCCTGTAAACCAAAAGCAGGGTCAGTAGTGTCAAATCCATCTAATTTATCATCGACAAAACCCGGATTGATAGCTAACAAATGGTCAACCATCAATTCAAACTTTGCTATGGTAATCCCTTTAATCTTTACCTGATATTCATTTGGATTCAGCTGCACATTATCACGGATACGCACTGATGGAACTATGACACCAAGCTCGGTTGCAAGCTGTTTACGAATAGTACCTACTCTGCTTAAGAGATCGCCACCCTGCTTTACATCAACAAGCGGAATCAAGCCATAACCGATTCCAAGTCCAAGCGAATCAACTTTAAGTAAATCTTCAGTGCGATCCTGCGGTTTTACTTCTTCGGCTTGTTCTTGTTTTTGTTTTTGTTCTACTTCATTAGCTTCTTTTTGCTTAACAGCATCTTGCGACATATATCCGACAGCACCAACAACAGCACCTAAAACAAGAAAAGTAATCGTTGGCATTCCCGGTAATAACCCGAATAAAATTAAAACTGCTGATGCCACCATGATAGCTCTTGGTTGTCTGGTTAACTGTTTGGCAAGATCAGTTCCCATATTTGATTCAGATGTTGAACGGGTAACAATAATACCTGAGGCAGTAGATACTAAAAGTGATGGGATCTGTGTGACGAGCCCATCACCAATCGAAAGGAGTGAATATGTTTTAATTGATTCGGTAAATGACATATCATTTATTGCGATTCCAATAATAAAACCGCCTATTATATTTATCATGGTAATTAAAATACCGGCAATTGCATCACCACGAACAAATTTAGAAGCACCATCCATAGCTCCATAAAAATCTGCCTCGCTTGCAATCTCGGCACGACGAGTACGGGCATCTTCTTCTGAAAGAATTCCGGCATTCAAATCAGCATCAATAGCCATCTGTTTACCGGGCATCGCATCTAATGTAAATCGTGCAGATACTTCTGAAATACGTCCGGCACCTTTAGTGATAACTACAAACTGAATTATGACAAGAATAATAAAGACGATAAAACCGACAACATAGTTTCCCTGTACCACAAAATTACCAAATGAATTGATAACCTCACCGGCATACCCCTCGCCAAGGATAAGTCTTGTTGATGCCACGTTTAACGACAAACGCAAAAGCGTCACAACTAAAAGCATCCCCGGAAAAACAGATAATTCAAGCGGCTTTTTGATATAGAGAGTTGTCAGTAAAATTACTATTGAAAATGTGATATTAAATGCTAAGGCAAAATCAAGCAGAACCGTCGGTATCGGTATGATGAGAACTGCAATAATCCCTATAAAACCTACTGCTAATAAAATATCAGAGTGGGAAGTAACTTTTTGTAAGAGAGAATCTTGCATATTAGTTTACTTTCTTCCCTTTGAGTCTATAAATATGAGCCAAAATTTCGGCAACTGCTTTAAACAGATTTGCAGGTACCATATCACCGATGTTGCAAATTTTAAACAAAGCACGGGCAAGCGGTTTATCTTCGATAACCGGTACACCATTATCTTTTGCTATCTGTTTAATTTTTTGAGCAATCTTACGTTCACCTTTGGCTAAGACAAAAGGTGCATCCCCTTTATCAGCATCATATTTTAATGCAACCGCAATATGGGTAGGGTTTGCAACCACAACGTCAGCAAGAGGTACCGCATCCATCATTCGTGAACGAGCCATATCACGCTGCACCTGACGAACACGTGCTTTTAACTGAGGTGAACCCTCGGTATCTTTGTATTCATCTTTTAAATCTTGTTTTGACATCTTAATTGATTTTTCAAATTCATATTTCTGATAAGCAAAATCTAAAATAGCAATAACAAAAATCACTCCACCCATTTTAAGAGACAAGGCAAGTGTTTGTTTTCCCATAATTGATGCAAACTGAAAAATTGACATATCAGGTAAGAGGAAAAATGAGTCAAAATTCCCTTCAATTGTTTTGTAAGCTACAATACCGATAACTGTCAGTTTTATAGAATCTTTGATTAACTGTACCAAAGATTTCATCGAAACCAATTTTTTTGAACCTTTGATAATATCAAGTTTATCAAATTTTGGTTCTATGGCTTTTGGGGTAATTTTAAACCCGACCTGAGCAACATTTACCGCAAAGGAGATCGGAAGAGCGTCGTGTAGGGAAAGAGTGTAGATCTCGGTGGTCGCCGTATCATTAAAAAAAAAACAGAGAAAAAAAAAAAAACAAAA
>CAJVYT010000244.1 GCA_913009765.1 uncultured candidate division Zixibacteria bacterium | reverse complement strand
AGTTCAGACGTGTGCTCTTCCGATCTATCAAGAGTATAAATAGTTGATGCTTTAAAATTGTGCCTAAAACCAAGTGTGTGACCTACTTCATGAGCAACAAGTTCTGTCAAATATGAATTAACATATTCTCTTGTGAGTGAATCTTTATCAGCAAGAGTATTGGCAGTCGCCAAAGTATAAGATAGACCATAGGCAGCTTCAAGTGCAGATTCTTCACCATAATCACATATCAATTGATTCTCAGGTTTTTTAAATTCATCTATTGGATCTTTATCTTCTTCAGCAGCACTAAAAGACAACGGTCCGATAAAGTTTTCCATAGTATTAAACATATAACGGACAAAATCAGATGATACACGAATATCAGCATCATATATTTCGCCGGTAAATGGATTTGATCTGCTTGGTCCTACGGCATAGCCGCCACCCGGGATAACAATCCACCTGACAGTGTTGTAACGAACATCGGCAGGGTCCCAATCGGCAGTATCAGGCTGTACTTTTGCTATTATAGCATTTCTGAATCCTATTTTTTCAAATGATTGATTCCAAAATTCAATACCTCGTGCAATAGCAGCCCGATATTCAACAGGAGTTGTATTCTCAATCCAAAACACTATTGGTGTAACAGGTTCAGACATTGCTAATTCAGGATATTTTTTCTTTAAATTCCAATGATTTATATAACGAACATAAGGAGACTCGGTATCGAGATTGGTATAGTCTTGATATAATGTCTGGAAATAACCTACTCGATCATCTGATAGTCGAGGCATAAAATCTTCAGAATTTTTTATTGTGGAAAGAGAGTAATGATAGACATGAAACATACTATATGGATTTTGTATCGATATTCCCCGCATTGGGCGAGATGTAGCAAAATGAAGATTTACATCTATTTCAGTATTTTGAGGAAATGATTTTAATTCACCAAAATAGGAATTCTTTTTATCAAAGTGAATACCAAGTTTGGCTAATTGACCATAGAAATACCCAATATGCTGTGCGTCATGTAAAAATAAATCTGTCGGGTCAATAATTATTGCTTTTGTAGAATCTTTTTTAGGTTTTGATAAAATGACTGTGGAAGCATATAGTCCGTCTGAAATACCATTTTCAACGGCTCTATACATTGGAGAGTCTTTTTCGGCACGTATTCTGAGATTTTTTTCCATCATCATGATTTTGTTGCCGATTTTTTTAAAATAAAAGGGGAAAGAACCTGTCATAGCACCGTTATCAAAGTAAGCACCCTCAGCTTTAGAACGGGTCTCGTTACAAAGATACAAAGGACCAAATTGGTCAGCCTTGATTGACATAAGGACTTTATTCGTAACGGTGTCCTTAAACATTGTAAACAGTCCTTCAACTTTAACCATATCTTTAATTAATTTTGTATAAGGTTTTTTCTTGTCTTTAGATGGTTCGTTTGTTTTTGCTGCTGTTTTGTTTTTTTGTCCAAAGACAATTCGCTTTGAGGAAACATTCCCGGCAGAACCCAAAAGAAAGGCTGCCAGTAAAAGACTGACTCCAATTGATTTAATTCGCATAAAATCTCCTATGGTATGTTTATCATAAACTTGTTAAAATTCTTACATAACTTATGTTAATACGATAAATATGAGATTTTGTTTCAGTTTGCCAAAAAACTTTTCACATTCTCAAATTATGTCGCATTCTTTTTATATATTTTTAAATACTGCTTTCCTTTTTCAGTTAAACCATAATATGTATGGTTTCTATGTTTAATCCATTTATTAGGGACAATGCCTTTGCGGTATTGTATTTCTTTCGGTTCTACACGCTCGATTAAAGACATCGCACGAAGCTTTTGATGAGTGTCAAACCCTTCTTGTTTCGTAATATTTAGTTTTTTAGCCAACATCAGCGAGTAATCAATACCGTATTTTTCATGATGTAAAAGTGCAAGAAAATCAATTTCAGACATAGAATGATAATCATCATCAACTTGAAATTCTTTTTCTTCAGAAAGTATATCAGCCCATGTTACAGAAATCAACCGTCCTGGGTCAATATTTTTTAAATTAACGCAACTCTTTAAATGGATTTTAATTAAATTATCGTGTGAATAGTACCCTGTTATCGCATTATCGGGAGTAGGGGAGCAGCAGTTTGAGAGTCTGTAATCATCTTTGAGTTTAAATTCTGACATATTAAAGAAAGAATATACATAATACTTTTTTGATTGTCATTTGATTATTCAGATAATATGTTGTAGTAGTTATAACGATTGGGCATTGAGGTTGAGTCGTAATACAAATTTTTCCCATGTTATGTCTGATCCTGAAGCCACGAAGTGGGTTTGTGAACAGATAATGCCCATTGCGACACAGCCTCACTGATCTGTCTATTTAGAAGGAAACTTTTATGGCAAAAAAATATTGGCTATTTAAATCAGAACCGTCCTGTTTTTCGCTTGATGATTTAAAAGCGATGCCCAATAAAACCGAGCATTGGGATGGTGTCCGCAATTATCAAGCTCGAAACATGCTTCGTGATGATTTTACAAAAGGTGATGAACTGTTTTTTTATCATAGCAATGCTAAACCAATGGGAATTGTAGGTATTTGTTCTGTTGTGAAATCAGGCTATCCTGACTTTACCGCAATGGATCCAAACAGCGACCATCCTGACCCAAAGCATACTAAAGAAAATCCGATTTGGTATATGGTCGATGTGAAATTCAAAAAACAATTCAAACAAATTATTACGTTAAAAGAGATGAAAGAGACACCCGGACTTGAAAATATGGTTTTAACACAACGGGGAAGCAGACTTTCTGTTCAGCCTGTTTCAGCAAAAGAGTGGGAAATAATTAATATTTTAGCTCAAAAGTAAGTATCTCTCAAGTCAGAATTGAAACAATTTTACAAAAATGCCGTATTTAAAATTGAATATCACATTGACTTTATTAGTATATAAATCAAGAAAAGGAAAGAACTATGAAAACATTATTTCTGATATTTCTTATAGGTTTCATTCTTATTGCCGGTGGACTGGGCATACTTGATTTTGTATTTTCAATTATCGGAACTGTTTTTGGACTCATTGCCGGTTTATTTGGTTTGGTTGTCGGATTAGTCGGCGGACTTGTTGGCGGTTTTGTAGGCTTACTGGCAGGCGGATTAGCATTGGTTATTACACTTATAATTCCTGTAGTTATAATAGCAGTAATCATAGGCGGAATTCTCAAAGCTGTTTTCTAAAGCAATTACGTTATCAATTCCAAAGCAATAGGTCATTTCTACGCAAATTTTAATACTTGACATATAGGGAAAATTCTGTAATTTGGTCAAGCAAAATGCTGATGTAGCTCAGTTGGTTAGAGCGCCTGATTGTGGATCAGGAGGTCGGTGGTTCAATTCCTCCCATCAGTATTTTTTTATTGCAAATATATTTTTTGTATAATATTAGCAAGTGAGATAAATTCGGTAGGGCAGAACCTATTAGCGTTTCTGCCTTTTAGATGTACTATCCCTATTAAACTAAATCTTTAGATTACAGTGCTTATCTGTTTCGTTAGTTCCTGATTTTGATTTCTCAAAATTGTGATCTAACGATCAAGTGTCAGTTCACAATTCACTTGTAGTGAATCAGGAACTGACACAACTTGTAACTTTTATTTTAACAATATCATTTTCTTTGATATTGATAATTCGGTTGTTTTCAATTTATAGAGATACAGACCCGATGAAACTTTCTTACCACCCTCGTTTTTCCCATCCCATTTTAAACTGTAACTCCCAACAGGAAGTTCTTTGTTTATAAGTGTTCGTATCTTTTGACCAAGAGTATTGTAAATAGAAAGTGTGACATGATCTCTTTGAGGTAATTGAAACTCAATAGTAGTCGATGGGTTGAATGGATTGGGGTAGTTTTGTTTTAGATTGAAATTATTTGGTAATTCTGGTGTAATAATTTCTTTTACATCTGTTACTATATTTGGACTTCCAGCAACAACAAATACTTCTCCTCTATCACCAAATGCAAAATTTTGTGTAGAAAACATGAAATCATCAATGCCATCTCCATTAAAATCACCTGCCGGGGACAATTCGTATCCAATGAAATCTGTAAAGACTGGTGGGAGATCAGATCTGAATATTGCATCATCTACATAGCGATCAAATTCTTGTCCTCCGACATAAATATCTACAATACCATCCATGGTTCGGCCTTCACCACAAATCAAATCATTGTATCCATCATTATTTATATCACCTGCTTTTGACATTTCTCCATGAGTAAAATCAAGTTTATAATCATATAACGTATCAGCAATCAAACCACAAAGATAGATAAGATTTGTGTTATGAAACCTAACTCCTAAATCTTCCCAACCATCCCCATTTACATCACCAATATTATCAATTTCATTTACAAAGAAATCTGGATTTAAACTATCTAAGTCTTTAGGATGTTCAATTATAATATTTGGTATTGTATCAAAGTTAGGTCCAAGAAAAATATATACAAATCCAAGGGAATCTGTATCTGGACCTAAACCTAAATAAATATCTTGAATATTATCACCATTAAAATCAATAAATCCAAAACCAGAAAAATAATGGCTATAATTTAAAACTTGAAAACTCCAATCGAACTCTTTATCGATAGTCGGTAGTCCTTTATAAAACAGTAATTTTGGACCACCAGGTTTATTTAATTGAAATGTTAATACGTCCCCTAATGAATCAGAATCAATATATCTAGTTTTTACTCCCTCCAAACCGCTCCCGCCTAAATTATAGTTATCAATAGGGGGATTTAAAGAATCGTAAGGTACTGAGGCAATTGAGTCCAAGAAACCCTTATAAAAATAGAGAATAGATATTTTGTCTGGAAACTGATTGACCAATTCTGTAGTGATAATTTCATTTATCCCATCTCCATCAAGATCAATAGGGTCAGCAGCACCTAAATTTCCTGTAATGAATATGTCAGCAACTGTGTCGATTGGAAACCCACCATAATAAATATAAGTACCTTTTGGATAAACAGATGAAATAGCAATATCGTCATAACCATCATTATTGATGTCACCAAGAGATGTTAAGTTTTGACCTAATCTTGACGTAGCAGTATCGCCATGAACATGAAAAATAATTTGAGTTGTATCAAACGCAAATACATTTGAAGATATTAAAAGAAGTAGTAATAAAAGTGTTTTACAAAAAAATCGCATAATATACCTTCCCTTAATCAACCTCAATTGTTAGTTTCAGTAGAGCCGCTTAACTTCTTGTAGGACTTAAAGAAACTCTTTATTTTTGCAGAAAGCTCTATCGCATACGTAAATATCAGCGGTGTCAAAATTAGCGTAATAATCGTCGAAATAGCCAAACCGCCTACTACCACAGCACCCAAACCGCGATATAATTCAGAACCTGCTCCGGGCATAATTATGAGCGGAAGCATACCCAATGCCGAAGTAGAGGTTGACATCAAAATCGGACGAACGCGAACCCGTACAGATTCTTTTACTGCCGCAAGTGGATCAAAACCGTCATTCATTTTATGAATCGCATGATATACAATCAAAATAGAATTATTAATAACCGTACCGACCAATATAACAAATCCAAGCATTGTCAAAATATCAAGCTGCTGTGAACTGTTAAACAGTTGAACCAACCGCAGACCAAGGACACCTCCAAAAGTCGCCAGCGGTACTGTCAGCATAACAACAAATGGATATGTAAATGATTGGAACAGAGCCGCCAATAATAGATAGGTCAGCAAAATCGCCATTATAAAATCCTTAAATAGTTCTTCCCGTAAACGAGATAAATCATCAGCTGAACCTGATAATTTTATGTCATACAAACCGCCAATCTGCTTTGAATCACGTAACGGTTTAATAACTTTTTCTTTTACTGTTGTCATTGCATCTTCTAATGCTACCCCATCAGGTACAGATGAACTAATTGAAACAACCCTTTGTCTTTCCATATGACTGATACTTATAGGACCCTGTTCTTGACTGACATTGGTAACATCTCCGATTGTAATAAGTTGTCCATATGGTGTTGCCAAAGGAAGTTGTGCTATATCCTGTGTATGAGCCGACCACTTATTGGCAGCTTTTAAAATCATATCAATTTCGTTTTCGTTGTGAAAATAATCCGATACTTTTGTTCCGTCTACTAACACATTAACAGTTTGACCAATTTCACTGGCTGTTAAACCGACATCGGCAGCACGTTCACGGTCAGGGGAGAGATGAATTTCAGGAGAGCCTAAATCTATAGCCGTAATTGGTCTTTGAAATGCACCCGGAAGAACAGGTGGTAAAGACTGCATCAGTCCCTGTGCTAAACCAATTATTTTATTAAAATCAGGAACAATACTTTCAATAGAATCATCATTGTCTTGAGTAGTTTTTCTTTGTCTAACATGTACAGATACATCATTAATAACTTGACCATATTTAGCACAGTTTTGACAAACATTTATAATAGAACCTTCTACTCTAGTTCTAAACAATTTATCTTCTAGATCGGAAGAGCACACGTCTGAACTCCAGTCACACTGATATATCTCGTATGCCGTCTTCTGCTTGAAAAAAAAAAAAAAAAAAAAAAACATATCCAAAAATAAACAATAAAAAAAAAATGAACCTGATATGCAACACTCAACATGAACAAATGAGAACA
>CAJVYT010000243.1 GCA_913009765.1 uncultured candidate division Zixibacteria bacterium | reverse complement strand
TCCAATACTCTGTAAGTATTGGTAAACTTGTACTTGTCCATCACAGCATCTCTGGTCCAAGGAGCTTCACATCCTAGTAAACGATTAAAGAAAATGTTCTGTCGTTCAACTGCAAAACGCCAATAGACATCATAAACTGGTGTCATACGTAAGCTGTTTCTAACCAGAATATTCATTGCTCTACTCTGCCCGTCAAACTTAAAGCTGTTACAGCCTCACGGACTTCTGTCATCACCCGATGTTGTATATTATTCCCCTTGCTGGTTTCAAGACGAACGTATTTCTGTGTGCTGTCTTCACGAGCAGCCAATCTATTGTAAATCTGTCGCTTTTTCTGCCATGCAAAGGAATTTTTTTCGTCAATTCTCAAAGGTGTTTCACTCTGGTCGCATTGGGGTCAAGTCTTGTTTCTTGCATTTCAGGGTCGCCCTTTAAGTAATCTGCTTATTACAGAATAATGTATGCCGATGTAATCCGCAACCTCTTTCTGGCTGTAGCCATGTTTTTCTACTGCTTCCTGTACTTTTTTCTTCCGCTTTTTCCTGTCACCTTTTATTTCTTCATCAAATAATCCGTCAAGCCCCGGTCTGCCTGCATATCTCTGGCCCCTGGGTATTTCTCTTATATCCCGATACCCTTTTACATAGTCTATCAGGCTCTCCACAAAGTCCTCTTTCCCAAGTATACTCTGTCCTTTCACTTCCTTCCATATTCTCTCCCCTCCTATCCCGGCTTTTACAAATTCTTTATATTTCTTTTGCGCCTGCCATTTCCTCTTTCCAAATTGTCCCAATACCCAGTCTGCTGTTAAGCATGGATGGGGCTTTCTCAGTCCCGCTGTCCCACGGTAACTGCTCCATTTCCATTCATCGGGCCTCTGTACCATCCCTGCCCTTACCGGATTCAATACAACATATCTGCATACTTCAAGTAAATGACTCTCTTTTTCTATGAGTATTGCTTTGTATCTGCCTTGAAAGATATGGCCTGCCCTCTTGTGCCTTTTATTAAAGGCCTGTGTGTATACTCCATTTAATTGTCTCATTCCTTTTGACAGATTCCCCTCAGGGGTTTCTATTATCAGGTGGTAATGATTGTCCATCAGACTGTAGCCGTGGCACAGCCAGTTATACCGGTCCCTCACTTTTTTTATTGTTGCAAGTATGTTTTCCCGGTCTTCTTTATCTCTGAAAACAGGTTCCCCCGCATTGCCTCTTGAGGTTACGTGATATACTGCCCCTTCATATTCTATTCTTAACGGTCTTGCCATGTTTTGACTTTATCAGTTTTGTGTTTTGAAATTGCAAGAAACAAGACTTGACCCCGCTCTCGTCGTCAGCCTGTTGGATTTGCCTGTTGAGCGACAATAATAATTACCGACCCCGTTGCCTCACATAGAAATGTTACCGTAAATTTTGACTGCTGTCTATGCCAACAGGAGTAAATTCAGAGTCTTCGATATTTTCATTAATACAGGAATAAACTAACTTCCGGGCCATAATCTGCCTCCATTCTTTAACACGCCGTTGGAGTGTTCGAAGCTGACAATCAGGGAATTTCCCAGGATTATTTTCCTGAAGTCGTTCAAACAACATTTTTGCAGTAGTATCGGGTGTCATTTGGAGCCATTGGAGTATTTCGGGCCAATCATTTTCAAAGGGATCCTGTCGCGTCCTCCAATAATGTGGTCTTGTTGTATTTTTGCGATGAGTTGGACGTACCTCCCCTGATCGCCAGAGTTTGGGCAATTCTTTCAGGAACTTCTCTAAGCTGTTGCGCCCCGGTCCAGTATAGTCTTCAGGGGAAACCAAAGCTGCAAGGGCGGCCTGGTTGTCTCGTATTCGGTGTAGTAGATATACGGGATCCAGTTGCTTGCGTTGCAGTTGAAGCTTCTCTTTGGTGGACGACATTACAGCAGGATTGTTGCACAAACTCATACAAGGTGTCAGAGGTTTGTAGTATGTTCGTTTTACCTTGGAACCGTCTCTCTCCTTTTTTCGTAGCTTGAACGAAGGCTGGTAGTAATTTACATAGAGTCTAATGTTCTGGTATAGATTAGCCATTGCCTGCCCCGCAACAACACCTGAATAGCGTTCATATCCGACAAATCTACGAACTACTGCACCATTCTTTTGTTCAATCCAGGCTTGGTCATTCGAGCGAAACGGTCGAGATCTGGTAAACTCAATATTTTGTTTTCTACAGTAAGACAAAAGCGTATCGTTAATAAATGCGCTATCATTATCTGAATCAATTCGTAGCATAGGAAATGGCAGCTGCCTCCGAAGCACCTTAAGTGCCTCCACGACAAGTGATTGCTCTCTCGCCAGAAGCGGAATGCACTCTATCCAGCCAGAGCTTAGATCTGTTGCTACCAAGGTATGGATCAAAGATCCTGCCATAGTGCCTCCACCATGTACTACAAAATCAATCTCCAAGTATCCGGGAGCAGATTCAATCTCGTCAGCAAACGTACGAACAGGAACCTGTTTGCTCACCTTCTTCGGTTTCCTACGATGTTTTCTGCGTGACCCTGCTTTAAGCCTTATATCTGCCAGAAGCCTGTCAATAGTAGCGGCACTTACTAAAAGCAGGCGATGACGAAGTTCATGATCAAGTTTAATGTGCCCATAACGCTCCATTGCTTCTACAAAATCAGGTAATATAGCCTTTAGTCTTTTGCTGCATATCCGATCTGATGCCTCCCAGACAACTATGAGTGCTTCTTTCACCGCTTCGTTGTAAATACGTCTGGACGATGCAGGTACTGTATTATCCAGCTCCTTCTGCATTCGACCTGTGAGTAATCGAGACGCATACTTCCTGTGATATCCGGATAAAATCGTAAATTCATCCAATATTTTTGCCTTTTCTTTTTTGGTTGCCTTTATATAACGATGTCTAAGGGCTTCGAGGAGTTCCAACCTTGTGTGTTTACTGATATTCTTGGACATTTTTTGCCTCCTAATTTTGGTAACATCATTATGAGGCAACGGCTTACGCTTGGCAACAAAAAGTATGAGTCAATGCGCCTTTATAAAAATCCTAAAACAGGGAAAAAGCAACCTGTTCCTCGACATAACGAGATAGACGAGCATCTCGCAAAACATATAATAAAAGAATTGACATAACCAGGCACTGAAGGGTATGCGTGCCAGCAGCCCTCTTTTTGGTTTTGGTTGGTTTTATGTTTGCAAACATCTTTTTGCATTTCAAAATCCTTTTCAGGCACGCAACCCTTAGTTCGGCGTTATGTTTCAAAATAAGAGATAATTGATGAAAAAGTATATTGTAGCTTTAATGCCCTTGGTTGTTTGTTCTGTTTTAGCTCTTATTTACGGAAATTTAGAACCAAAAGATTTTCCAGACCCAACTTATCCATACCGTACGCCAGGAGCATTACATTATCTTTCAAGCCGATGGTTTCTTATTGGCATAGTACTTAGCATTTTAGTTTTCATTTTTATAGCAATGGAGGACATTTCTAATTTCATTGAAAAGAAAATCTGGAAACGAAAAATAAAAAAAATGGACAAAACATAACAAGTCACTCGAAGGGATGCTCAAAAGCTGACGCTTTTTCGCACCCCTCAGTTTAACGTTATCTGAAAATAATTAAATTACTTAAATGACTGACAAAAAATCACAGAGAATAACATTAAATGCAACTGGAGTTATTAGCCCCTTATTTAAGGTTTTAAAAGAATGCACTAATTCGATCCTTTTTGGCTTACAAGCAACAGAAATAGTTAAAGATATTCCTCCAGATTTGGTGATTGAAGAGGGCTTTTTTAGAATGCAGTTTGATCAAGATGAAGCGGATATAGATGTTAAAAAGCAGAATTTTAAAAACTGGCTAGTTCGAAAAGGTTTTGAAGACCTTATTAAGGGTATTGAATACTCGCTTAGAGAAGCTTATTTGTACGTTTCAATTTTTTCCAGAGCATCTGAATTAAAAACCGGAGAAGCCTTTAATCAAGCTTTTACAGAAATTAGAAAAAAAGCATTAAGAATGCATATACCAGATATGATAGAAAAAATAGAACCACATCTAATCCATCCGCTGAATTATAAGGATCAAATATTATCAATCAATAAAGGAAGAACATGTTTGGTTCATAGAGGAGGATTGGTTACTGAAAAAGACATAAACGATCTATCTAATAAAACCCTAAAACTTTGCTGGGTAAAACTCAAGCTTTTCTATGAAAAAGAAGGAGAAGAAATAGAGCTACAAGGACAAACCGTTATTGAAGGTGGGTCTTCAATAAAATTGCGACGAGAAAACAATGAGATAAGCTTCAACATTGGTGAACACATCAGTCTCAATTACAGGCAATTCAATGAATTCATTGTTACATGTCATCATTTCGGGACCGATCTTGTTGATGCATTACCAAAAGTAATTAAATAAACACGAAAGGATTAGATAACAATTTAGTGCATAGAATGCGTGCCAGCAGTGCTGATTTTGACTTTGTTAAGTTTATGATTGTCAAATCAGTTCATTTGTAGTTTATACGCTTCAGGCACGCATCTATGACCAAGTCGTTAGCTATTAATAAATATAGGCTTTACAAAGTGAGGATAACTATGTCAAAGAAAATATTTTCCCTATTTATTCTTTTTTTAACAGGATGCGTACCAGGTGTTATCAATGGCAATGTTAGCACGGCATTATACAGCTCGGCTCCATTACAGCCATATTTTACAATTGTTAGTCCGAATACACTAAGTTTAACTGACCGTAATATTAACACTATCATTTCTCAAAAAATGATCGAGCAAGGATACATCAAAGCCAAGACTAGTGAGGATGCAAATGTAGCTGTCCTGTATAATTACTCTATAGGAGCAGGCGCAACAAGTGTAAGTAGTAGCCCCGATTTCGTTTGGGGAGGTCAAAAGGTCGAGTCTACCACTGTTTATCCGCGTTTCTTTCAAATTATTATTGTTGATTTGAAACGTTCAAATATACCAGACAAGATAGAAATTATTTGGCAGGGTGAGATCTATAGCAAGGGATCTTCATCAAATATTTATAGGTTAGCTCATTACTTTCTTGACGTTTTGTTTGAAAATTATGGTAAAACTGTAACTGACAAGAGGTTTCATAAACTGGCAACATGGTAATATTGAACAGTAACGTTACTGAAGAGATAACGGTTTAAATGTAATGAATAATAATATTAATTGTTGCTGTCAGGCTGCAACTTTCAATAATAATGGTGACCTACTTCGTATGTTCGGATCCCTCAGAGAAAACTGTCCGGCATTAAGGGATGTTTTTGTTCCTGAATCTGTCTGGCCTGATTTTCAAAGAACTGCGCAAAATGACTTTGACGAAGCAAGGCATCATTATATGCTTTTAGGGGCTCTTGAAAGTGGGAATCTTGATAAATTAACCGGTCCTGTCCATCGTTATCTTTTAGATAATGGCCGTCCAAAGACCACTTTAAAGAAACAATACAAGAATGATCTTGTTGAAAAATGGATGTTAGAAAAAAATCACTTGGAAAGGCATAGGAAGGCCAGAATATTCCAAGGTAAATTGACAGAGCTTCTAATCGCATTATTTATTGAAAAGCAAGGTTGGAAGATAAATAACCTTGAGGCATTATGTGGTGATTCTGACATTGATGCTGCTTCTCCAGATGATATTTCATGTGCAATCGAGGTTAAATATATTGGACAAGAAGATCTCAGATATCAAGAAGTTGTTAATAGTATCACATCGAGCGAGGCTGGTGTGAATTCAATTAATATTTATGATGGATATAACTTCTTTCTATTTAAGTCCTTTGATGCAGCGAAACAACTATCTCTAAGCAAGAAGGCACGTTTGGCATTCATAATAGTATCTAATCAAGCGTGGCCTTTTTTAAGCATGCCTTTAGCCGACAGATGGATAAATAATCGACCTATTAGTTTCTCAGACAGTGCTTCTCCTGATTGGATTAACTTCCTTAATCAAAAAAAGAAGGAGCCTAAATTTTCCAACATTGAAAATGAATTAGATTCTGTTATCACTCAACTCAAAGAATTGTGGATTATTAGAGAGCAAAATTATTTTGAATATTCAATTGATCATACTATTAGTTTTAGCATGAAAAGCTAACAATTTAATGGAGTGGAATGCGGAATAGCTGTGACCTTTTTAAGTTAATTTAGGTTGCATATATTTTCATGAAGTTTGACTGTTTTATCGCTTATCATTCCGCATCCCTCATTATTTCGTTAGGAGATAATAAATAAATGCCATCCAGACCCGAAATTGAGAAAGAAGCCCAAGAAGATTTAGCCAAAAGTGATTCCCAGCTCTTAACCGATATCCACGAGGAAATCCTACGCAAAGACCGCTCTCTGCCAGAAAACCTTATCCATGCACAAAAACGATTAGCCTCCCTATTCGCCCGTTCAGCCATTGCCTCACACAAGGCATCGGAAGAAAACAACAAACTGCAAAGAGAAATACGAAACATGACTTTATGGCTGAAGGTGCTTACTGTTTTTCTTTTGGTCATCGGCATCCTTCAGCTTTATTTTATAGTCAATGATTAAAGAACCTAAAATAATAAACATATTCCCCGTCAGCCCTATCGCTACCGTTGCGAGCAAAACATTCTGTAGAAGATCGCAATTCATAAAACCTCCTAACAATTTAATACAGCGAATAGATCGGAAGAG
>CAJVYT010000242.1 GCA_913009765.1 uncultured candidate division Zixibacteria bacterium | reverse complement strand
AAAGAAAAAGATGAGAAAATATGAAAAAAATAGGAATTTTAAATTGGCTTATTATGAGAGATATATGAAAAGTGATTGGGGGCTGACTGGACCTAATTGTGTTGATTTTACTTTTAGCACATTATTTGAAGCGTTAGATGACGTTATAAATGAGGAGGAATATTCTGAGAAACTCAAATGTGAAGCTAAACGGATTAAATCTGATCTAAAGAAAATAAAGGGATTTTTTACTTTAACGCCGGCTGGAATAAAAGAAAACCTAGAAGAAGGGGGCTATTAAAAATGCGATTAAGTATATTAACGAAGACTTTAATTTCTTTTTGTATTATTATTTTATTTTTGCTATTGGCTTGGTGTTTGGTTATGTATGTATGTAGTAAGAAAAATGATCTTGCTGAAAAACAGATTTCTAAGCTAATACCATTAATTGAAGATTTTTATTTAGAAAATGAAAGATATCCTGAGCAAATTGACGAAATAAAACTATTTAATAGCATAAAAAAAGAGAAGGTTATTTATTTATTTCCTGCAACAACTTTAGAATATCGAGTTATGCCTAATGGATTTCGACTTTACTATTATGAAGCCCCACTTGGCCCTTTTCACGGATATGATAACAGCTTTAAAGATTGGTATAACGAAGAATAAAGTTCATAGTTCATAGAAAATGGAAATGTTGCAGAAAGGACAAAGGGGTCGCACCCCGCCACACAGCAAGGCGGACAAGCTTGACATTGGACATGAATAAAACAAAGTTCTGAGTTTAAAGTTCAAAGTGCAGGATTAAAGAATGAAAATACATAAAACAGTTCAAAGTAAAGCATCAACCGGAACAGCATCATATTCTTATGTGCCCAACTCTAATCTGCTTTCACAGTTGTCCACTGACTCAGGACTATTAACAACCTACAGCTATGAACCTAAACGCGATCTCCGTACACAAATCAGGAATGAATACAACTCTAATCTCATATCCCAGTATGATTATAACTATAATGAACTCGGCAGCAGAACATCAGTACAAAACAGCGGACAGGCATTTTCAGCTGATGAGTTTAATCTCTATAACTATAATGACCGTAACGAACTGACTGAATCAGCAAGATACATTGGCGCAGATATAAGTGATACAACTAACCCGGTAGAACCGGAATACCGCAGTTACAATTATGATCCTATCGGCAACCGTAATGATGCAACTGAGTGGGATAAAGCCGGTGCTGTGCAAAGTAATCTTACTTATACATCAAACCAGCTAAACCAGTATGAGCTAATCATTAATGACATCGGACAGCCAGCCGACAGTCTTACTTATGACACTGACGGCAATCTCACTTCCATATCTGACGGTACATCTACAACTCAATACATATTCAATGCTGAAAACAGATTGATATCAGTAGAACCTGAAACACCTTCAGATGGTGACACTAAAGTTGAATTTGTCTATGACTACATGGGCAGAAGGGTGAAAAAAGAGGTTTATATTTATCAGGCTGGAAATTGGGAACTGGATGCTGAGGGATTATTTATATACGATGGATGGAATTTGATTGAGGAACTCGTAACCCGAAACTCGCAACTCGAAACTCGTTATTTTGTCTGGGGTCTTGACTTGAGTCAGTCTTTACAGGGTGCAGGTGGAATAGGTGGACTTATAACTGCAATAGAGGGAGTTGATTCATATCAATATTTCTATGATGGCAATGGAAATGTCGGCCAGCTTATCAATACCGCAGATGGATCAATTGTTGCTCATTATGAATATGATCCTTACGGTAATGAACTGAAAGCAACAGGACCTGAGGCTCAAAATAATGTTTATAGATTCAGCACTAAATATTTTGATGAAGAGGTTAATCTTTATTATTACGGATATAGATATTACTCGGCTGAATTAGGTAGGTGGTTGAATAGGGATCCGATTGGAGAGATGGGAGGGATAAATGTTTACAGGTTTAATTATAATTCACCTATAGATAAATTTGACTATTTAGGGCTACTTACTAAAAGAGAGAAACGTAGAATTGAGCTTCTTTTAGAAGTATTAGCACTATTTGATGAATGTAAAAATAATAAATCAACTAGATGTTTAAGAAACTGGGATGCAGGCGGTGAGCTTCTTCTGAAAAAAACATTTGGCAGAAAATGGAAAAAGAACATCTCAAAATTATCTAGGCAACTTAGGAAAGAGATGGGTCCTATTAGTGAAGCACTTAGTGCATACCAGGAAACAAGTGATGTCCTTGATAATTTGGGTATTGATAGGGGTGCTCTTAAGAATTATGATCTCTCAAAAGTAGATAAGGCATTAAAAAATACAGTAAGAACCCTTGATGCAATTGATATCATTGCTAATATCAAAAATCCAGATTATATGACGCCTGCGCAGACTATGGAACTATTTTCTAAAACTTTTAGTCTAGGGAAATCTTTTGCGAAAGTTCCATTGCTCGGAGTTTATTTGGATGCTTACGATATGACTATTGGTAAAATGTCCAAGATGATGAGATTTATTGAAGATAGTCAATTCGAAAATGAGGCAATAAAGCTCATAGATTGTTCGTGTTGTTGTGACTATGAGGATGGGCTTCTTTTTTGGTATGGAACTATAGGTGAAGTTGTACGTAAATTAGTAGGAAAATAAATAACAATGAAACAGAAATTAAGAGAACATTACAAAAAAATTATATTGATGTTTATTTTTATTTTTATCTTTGCCTGCCAGGAATCTGCAATAAGTGAAGACAGGAATTTATTCCCTATTTCTGTCAATAAAAAGGAAGGATATATAAATGCAGAAGGTGAAGTGGTAATTAAACCAATATATTCATCGGCAGGATCTTTTTCAGAGGGGCTTGCAATCGTAGAACAGGATGGATACTACTTTATTATTGATAACTTGGGGAGAAAAAAAGCAAAAATTGACGGTGATGCAGGGAAACGTTTTTATGGTGCTCGTTCGTTCAGCGAGGGAGTTGCTGTTGTGCAAGTACCATTTTTTCAATCAGCTTTTATTGATACAGGCGGAAAATTATTATTTGATAAGATTTTTGATGATGCAAGATCTTTCTCAGATGGTCTGGCTGCGGTAGAAATAGATGAAAAATGGGGTTATATCAATCATAAAGGAGAGTTAATAATTAAAAACAAATTTGATCGGGCAAGGCCCTTTTCTGAAGGAGTTGCACATGTTTCAATAGATGATAAATGGGGGATTATTAATAAGGAAGGAGAGTATTTAGTAGAGCCAAGATTCCGATTTGCTGGCGGTAGGCAGTCTGAGGGCGTATCTCTTGTTGTTGATGATGGAAAAGGAAAATATGTTAATAAATTTGGAGAGCCCATAATAGATATTCCTGTAAAAAAAGCTGCCAATTTTGCAGAAGGCTTGGCAGTAGCTGCAGAGGACAAGTTGGTTGGCTTTATTGACAAAAAAGGCAATTTTGTTATTAAGCCAAAATATGATCATGCTATGGGGTTTTCAGAAGGCATGGCTGCGGTAAAAATTGGTGACAAATGGGGTTATATTGATCGCCATGGCAATATAATTATTAAGCCAAAATTTTCCCAGGTAGATTCATTCAGACATGGCTTAGCTAAAGTCTGGACAGGTTCAAAATATGGCTATATAGATAAAAAGGGACATTATGTATGGGAATCTTCCTATTGAGATGGATAAAGAAAGACAAGGGGTCAACCCCACGAACGGAAACCGGCGTCAGCCCACCGAAATACCGGCCCTCGAGCCCCCGAAGTATCGGAATCTCCGTCCCGTCTTATACGGGACTATGACAGGCGTAACAGGGGGAAAAGTGACGGATAAGGGGTCAAACTCCCGTAAATCCCGAAGTTTCGGGACACGGGGTAAACTTGCCTGTCCCGATGAAGTCGGGGATATTGGACAAGAAAAGTAAAACAGAGAGAAAATGTTACGAGATGCGGGTTACAGGTTAAAGAAATGATAAAAAACATACAAAATATTACGAGTTGCGGATTGCGAGAAAAAGAAAGTAATTGGGCACGGATGAACACGGATGATCGCAGAAACGACAAGAATACTAATCTGTGTAAATATGTGAAAATCTGTGTCCCATATCGTGCAGATGACAGTAACGGCAACCGCAAGGATACAGCCGATTGGGATAAAGCCGGGGCAGTACAGAATAATCTGACTTACACATCTAACCAGCTCAATCAGTATGAGCTAATCATTAATGACATCGGTCAGCCTGCTGACAGCTTTACATTTGACACTGACGGCAATCTCACTTCCATATCTGACGGAACAACTACAACTCAATACACATTTAATGCTGAAAACAGGTTGATTTCAGTCAAACCTGAAACACCTTCAGACAACGACACTAAAGTTGAATTTACATATGACTATATGGGCAGAAGGGTGAAGAAAGATGTTTATTCCTATCTTGCTGGAAATTGGGAACTGAACGCTGAAAGCTTATTCTTATACGATGGATGGAATTTAATTGAGGAACTCGTAACCCGAAACTCGCAACTCGAAACTCGTTATTTTGTTTGGGGTCTTGATTTAAGTCAGTCTTTACAGGGAGCAGGCGGAATAGGCGGACTTATAACCGCAATAGAGGGAGTTGATTCATATCAATACGCATATGATGGCAATGGAAATGTTGGTCAGCTTATAAATACCTCAAATGGATCAATTGCCGCTCATTATGAATATGATCCATATGGAAATGAACTTGTGGCAAATGGCCCTGAAGCAAAGAGTAATTCATACAGATTCAGTACAAAGTATTTTGATGAAGAGACTGATCTTTATTATTACGGATTTAGATATTACTCGGCTGAAATGGGTAGGTGGTTGAGCAGGGATCCGATTGGAGAAGATGGGGGAGTTAATCTTTATATTTTCAATGTAAACAATCCAAATAATTTTGTTGATCCAAGAGGAAATGATTCATGGCCAAACCTTGAATCTTTACGAAGATTTGAAGATTTAATTCTACATGGTTCGAGACCTAAAACAGGTTTTCCTGTGGGTGAACCTTGGATTGAGTTTCCTACATATAAAGTACACATCAAGGAAAAACGTTTAAATGAAGAAAGTCTAGGTAAATCAAAAATATGGAGAGGGCTTTTTAGTAGTTTATATAAACGGGTTGATGTGGATTGGGAGGTAAACTACGAGGTCGCAGCCGAACGATGGATAGATATACAAATAGCAGGCAAATCCGCTAGAGGAAAAATTGATGATCAAGGTTCTGTGTATTCAATTCTACAAGAGTACTGGAGTTCTCCAGACGATGGACTTATAGAACAAATCCATGAAAAGCTTAAAGAGAATAAAAGATTTTTATGCAGAAAGAGAGTTGTTTGCTGCACAAAGTGTGAATGTGGTAAATCTGTATGGACAGCCCGTTGGCAGCCGAATAAAGAAGAAAGTCAATATCTCTTAGGTAATACTAAAAACTATCCTTTGGCCGGGAGACCGTATTGTGAATTACCCCCTTACTTAATAAAAGATGTTTGTACAAGTTTAGAAGCTAAAAAAGCATGCAAGGAGGTGCCATGAAAAAAGTATCAAGAAATGCGCTCATTATGACTGTAGTTTTTGTAACAATTATTGCTGCATTTTTTATTGAAAAATACGACGTTACAATAAAATACGGATATGGACCAGTTACTTCATCACCACCAATTATATCATTTATGATTATGGAAAAAATGAGTGATGAGAAAATAAAAAATAAGATTCTTGAAGATCCTTTGTCTATATATGAGGAATGTAAAGAATGTAATATGCTAGTTATGAGAACACCTCTAATAACTGCGATTGCATATGAGAGAACCGAGCTTATACGATATATGGTTGAGCGAGGTGTTTCTGTTGAAAAAAATATCATAATTCTAAAAGCTGAAGGTCCAGAAGAATACATACAATTTTTAAATGATGTGATTGATTCTAAACAAAAAAATGAAAGCTTGGATCCTAATTCTTCACTAAATTAATAAGATGGAATTTGGGAGAAGAGCGGTCAGCGAAATGAAGATTAAGAACAACGAATACATGAAGGAAGCTATTCCCGAGCGAAGGGACAGGGGATCTTGAAGAAAGACAACGGGTCAGACCCCCGTAAATCCTGAAATGCTGGGACACGGGGTAAACTTTCCTGTCCCGACAGTGTCGGGAACATTGGACATAAGGCATAAAGATGGCGAATAACGATAAAGGAAACAAAAGAGGAAGAGGGAAAGAAGAGAGAAATGTCGCGGGTTGCGGTAAAGACAGCAGGCAGGGAAAATATGATAAAAATGGAAGGCGCGGGATTTAAATGATTTTTAATAGTTCTTCAGGAGTTTTTACAGTAATGAATTTCTTGGCGGTCTTAATGAAATGTTTATCCCTTGAAATAAGGGTTACCGGTTTTATGCCTAAACATAATGCAAGATGGATTGAATCAAAGGGGTCGAGCAAATGATCTGCCTGAATGGTGTTTGCCTTAAGAAGACTGATCTCGTCAGGAATGATGACGTCAAATATGGCAGAAAGCCTGGAAATGTCATTTTCGATCTGAGGTATGCTATATGATTTTTTTCTACGAAGGAGGAATCTGATTTCCATGAGTGTAGTAAGAGAAATTAAACCGGAAACTGACTTGTTTTCGACATGTTTAACAATCTCATACGGAGCTTTCCACAGTTCACGACCCGAAACAGTTTCAGTTT
>CAJVYT010000241.1 GCA_913009765.1 uncultured candidate division Zixibacteria bacterium | reverse complement strand
TGAGCAGTAAGTTCTTGATTTTTGTTTTTTTTTTTAATGATACGGCGACCGCCGAGATCTACACTCTTGCCCTACACGACGCTCTTCCGATCTGAAAGGTACACCCATGAAAGAGACGGCATTAAAAAAACAGTTTCAATATCATGGGCAAGTTTTCTATTCATGAGAGCCATTTGAAATTCAAATTCAAAATCAGAAACAGCCCGAAGTCCCCGGATAATAGCTTTCGCCTGCATGTCAGATGCAAACTTCGCTAAGAGACCATCAAACCCGACAACTTTGATTTTTGAAATATCATCTAATTTCTTTACCACTTCAGTCATCAAATGAATCCGTTCTTCAAAGTCAAAAAAAGGATTTTTCCCGGCATTCAGAGAGACGGCAACAATCAATTCATCAAACAAACAGGCAGACCGCTCTATAAGAGAGATATGTCCATTTGTAACCGGATCAAAAGTACCCGGGTATATTGCTCTTCGTATTTGTTTTTTTGCCATCATATACTTTCTGTTTGGATGATAAAATAGGAGAAAAAAAACAGAAATCAAGGTTAAATAACTGTCAACCCCAAAGCGACCAGATATTTATCTAAAGGTATTTCATGGTTTTTGTTTTGCTCTGAGATAAATCCGGTATGGATTTCCGGGCGAGCTATTTCAATTTTTAGATTTTTTTGTAAGGTTTCTATCATTTTTTCATCAAGAAATTCGCTAATTACAAATATTTTTGAAAGGGGGATAGAAATACCATTTTCCTGTAAAGCTGCAAGTTTAAAATTAAGAAGTGTCTTGAGTTCAATTATGACTTTTTGATATGCATCAGTGTCGTTGAAATAGTTTGTCTCCAAAGGTAATCCACACAGATCCACAATCTGCTGTTTGTAGTAAAAAGCGATTGATGCTGTCCGGTTTCCAAAATCAACAATAGCCCCAAACTCCCCGCCGGATTGTTGACAATACGTTAAAAATCCGCGAGCTAAAGCCGCCGCACGCATAGTTCCTCCGGTTGAAAAATTGATATCTCCATTTTGTTGGACAAATGGTTTAATGAGTGTATGAGTAAGTGCTTTGCGAACTGTCAATCCCAAATAGTAGTTGTCAAGTTTGGTAGGTATGATATCAAATAAATAATTTTCGGGAGTTTCTCCTAAGGCTGTTTCGAGTTCAAACCTGACTTTTAAATCGGCATTATCAAAACTTGGAAGCCGCACATATTTTATCATTATTTGGTTGTCGGGTATAGAAACAACAATTCGGTTCCCTTCAAGTAGATGGTGTCCGTTAAAATGTTCCTCATCAAATCGTATAAGAGCTTTAATATCCGGGCGTCCTTTGGTTTGATCTACCCGAGCGACAAAATATGTTCCGTCACGGTTATCTATACCGATTGTGATACTGTTATTATTCAATGTTTTACCTGTAAATACGGTTTGATTTTTTCATATAGTTTTGGACCGATACCTTTTACATCGGTAATATCAATCTCTTTATTAAAACGGGTATGCTGTCTGAAAACGACTATTCTATCTGCTAATACTTTGCCGATACCAGGAAGAAGTTCCAAAGAATCCGCGGGAGCATTGTTGGGGTCAAGTATAAAAATCCCGGTTAGTTTTGTTTCGTTGTCTCCAATATGTACTTCAAAGTTTGGCGAGTTTTGTGTTGGGGTGGTAAATTGTCGTATGAACTGAACAGAGCCTAATAGTAATGCACTTACTGCTAAAAATAAAAGAAATTTTATCTGTTTTGGAGAGAAATCAAAATATTTATTCATAAAAAAATATAACTGTTTGATAGAAAGATGCAAGTTGATGATAAGATAATTTTACACGAACTATTTAAATAAACATACGTTAACCCTGCTTTATATGACAGCTTTATGCAATTAGGTTAACCTGTCAAGACCGATGTGTCCTTGATGATGTAATTAAAAGTAGCAATAAAAATTATGAGCGGCAAACAATCAAAAAGTAATGTAATATGTTAAAAAGTACGTAAGATTTCTATTTAGTCTCTAATTTTTCAGGGTCGGCTACTTCACCTGATACCTGATTCAGGATTTTAAAACTGTTCAATTTATTATCCGCATCAAGTCCCCATCCTGAAATAATATCACCATGTTTGGTAATGCGAACAAATGCGTCACTTTTGATACGGTTTGTATACGAATTCCACCAGAGATATTCTGTTTCAAGTTTTGTGGAGTCATGAGTAATAACAACAACATGTCCGTATATTTTCACAGCCCCTTGCACTTCTTTGATAATTCCCGAATCACCTTTGATTGTGGTGGTAGTATTTCCAAGTGAGTCCAGCATTTTTATATCAAGCACATAGGCAAGCATGGAATCTTCAGCATCAAATTTGACAACTTTTTCAGCTAGAATTTCAGAAGTAATCTCACCTTTTTTAAAGAATTTGATTTGAGCAACTCTCAATTCAGAATCAGGCAGATTGATTGAGTCAAACTCAGTAGTCATTTCTTGGGTTGAATTACTCGTATCGGAACATCCCAAAATGGTTAGACTTGCGAAGACAATTATATATTTGTACATATTTTTCATTTCAATCCTATTCATATTACTTATATCTTTATCGGCGTGTAAAGGTCACATATTTTTCAAAAATGTCAAGAAAATTCATGAAAATACTTAAATTTATGATTTTATTGTAACTAAATGACGGACAAAGAGTTGAGGGCAAAAACTATCCTGTCCATTGATACTTGTTTAAATTAATTTGCTCTGAAAGGGAAAATTTTACCTTTTCTTTGACCAAAAGAGCTTTTTGAATCTCATATCCTTGGTTTGGCTTAAGTGATATTTTTCCCTGAGAATTGATAACCCGATGCCAAGGGAGGTTATATTTTTTAGAGGATGAGTGCAGAATCCGTACAACCTGTCGTGCAGCTCTTGGTGACCCGGCAAGAGCCGCAATCTGTCCGTAGGTGGCGACTTTACCCATTGGGATTTTTTTGAGCAAAGCAATGACCGTTTCGGTAAACTCAGTTGCCATTAAAATTGTATTCCTAATTCAATATTTATTGTATATGATTTTCCTCTAATATCATGAGGGATGTTTCCTATAGCAGTGCCTTCGGGAACAAGTATAATAGACCTTTGTGTCTCAGGGTCAATACCTGTTTCATGTTCATACCAAATTTGTGCTTGGGTGTTTTTAGCAGAGTAAGTATTAAGAGAAGAACTCAGCTGTATAAAGGATAGATGCAAATAAGGTAATTCATATCGAATATTAAACCCACCTTTAAACCCCATTCCAAATCCATTTGATGTACTTCGCTTGAATCTTAATTTATGGTCATCGGTATCATTATAAACAATAGGGGCAAATGCTGACTTAATTTGAATTGTAAACTTAGCAGTTATAAAAATATTACTTTGGAACCCAAATGCAATTTGTTCCATTTGTAATTTATAGGATATACCAACAGTATCTGCGGCACCCGAAATAGCTTTTGTTGAATCAAAATATTCTAATTGAGCAGTGTCAAAAGGACGATACCAGCCATCATAACCGATTAGTTCTTGATATATTTGTTGGTATCTAAATTCAAAAGTAAAAGATACATCAAATTGTTTTTTATTCATAAATCGATATTGAAAACCAGCTTCAAAAATATCCAAATTCATTTTCGCATCAGATTCGGTATAACTAATTTGAGTATAGGGAAACAAGGTTGAGAATCCTTCCCCGTCGGAGTCTTGCATTTTATCACTTGGGTCTGTAAAAGTTGTAAGATATTTCAGATACACACTCCATCGATTTGGATCATAATCCGATTGTAACTTTCCTGAAATGCCTCCTATTGATGCGTCGAGGGGGAATTCTAAGAGTGAATTGATTCTCCAAACTGTTGGTACTGGTTCTCCTGTTATATAATTTAAGAACTTGAAATAATAGTCCATTTCATATTCTGTGTAACCATCTATTAAACCTACTTCAGGGGTGAGAGTGAATTGTAGTGATGCCTGTGTATTTGTAAAACAGACTAAGATGAATAAAATCATGAATGTAATTTTTTTTAGCTTCATATTTCCCTCATAGAATTTTTTCATTTAGAGCTCAAATCCGAATTGCACACTTACTCCATATTGTGTGCTTCTAATAGTATGCGGGATGCCTGAGATAATGGTATTTTTTTCAATATCAATAATAACTTCTTGACTATTTGGGTCAGTATGAACTTCATCGTCATACCACCATTGAGTTTGACTGCTGTTGGCGGTAAGATAATTATATGTCGCATTTAATTGAACATATGAAAGTATACCATAAGAATTATGATATCGGAGATTAAATCCGGTGATAATTCCTTTACCGTCACCACTGGCTGTACTTAGTTTATTTCTCAATACATGGTCATCTTTATCATCAAAAAAAACAGGAGCAAATGCAATTTTTAATTGTGAGGTAAAAAGACTCGATAAATATATTTCACTTTGTATTCCGACTTTAAATTGTTTTAGTTTTATCTCATACGTTCCAACGACAGTATCTTGGAAATAGGAAAAATCAAAAGAAGGATCATATAAATTTGAATCTACATTAAATTTTCGCTGCCAACCGTCAAGACCAATAGCTTCTTGATAGATTCTTTGGTACCGACCGCCTGCCAAAATCGAAATATCCATAGATTTTTTTTGAACTATTCGAAACCGAAATTCCGCATCTAATATAGTCAAATCTATTTCGGCATTTGAATTAGTTTCACTCCATTTTGTATATGGAAAAATTGTTTTCATCTCATCCCAGTCTGTGTCAATCATTTTTTCACTTGGGTTGTTTAGATTTGTGAGAAATTTTAACCCGATAGACCATCTCGTTTGGTCTTCCATAGGGTGTATTTCTCCTGATATTCCGCCAATTGTTACATCAAGTGGAAATTCTAATAGAGAGGTTATTCGGCGTTTTACACCAATACCACTATTGGTTGTATCATTAAATATAACATCTAATTCATATTCAGTAGTTCCTCCCATGACACCTAATTCAGGAGAAAAAGTGAATTGTACAGCAGCTTGTGAGTTTGTTGAAAAAATTAGAACACAAAGAACAGTGAGTGCAAAATTTTTAAAAGACATAAATCCCTCGAGAATATCGTTTTTTCATCTTTTAAATAATAGCTGTTTGAGAAGCAGATGTAAAGAAGAACAGAATAATTTATCTGTCGATTTTTTCTCCGGTCATTGATTCAATTTCAGACAGAAGTTTTTCTTCAAGTTCTTCTTCTTTAAACCGTGCGATAATCTCACCTTTTTTAATCAGCATCCCCATACCGTCACCGCCTGCAATACCTATATCGGCAGCTTTTGCTTCCCCGGGACCGTTCACGGCACAGCCCATAACGGCAACCTTTAAATTAGCCTTTAAGTGAGCAGTCTTTTTTTCAATAGATTCAGCCAAAGGAATCATATCTATCTGGCACCGTCCGCAGGTAGGGCAGGCAATAACTTCTATACCGTCTTCTTTAAGATTACATGATTTTAAAATTTTATGAGCAACAGGAGCTTCATTGATAGGGTCGGCAGTGAGCGAGACTCTAATTGTATCACCAATACCTGTCATAAGCATTGCACCGATACCTACCGATGATTTTATCGTACCTGTCTCAAGCGTACCTGCCTCGGTGATTCCCAAATGCAGGGGATAGTCACACCTCTGTGCAACCATTTGGTATGCCCAAAAAGCGGTTTGTGTATTTGTCGATTTTACCGAGATAACAATATCTTCAAAATTTAAAGATTCCAACACAGCAATCTCACGCATAGCTGTTTCGGCAAATGCGTCAGGAGAATCATGTCCGTATTTTTTTAATATGTCTTCAGGAAGTGACCCGGAGTTGACCCCTATACGAATCGGGATACCTTTATCTTTGGCAGCAGTGGTTACTTCGCGAACTTTCCACTCAGCCCCAATGTTTCCCGGATTAATACGAATTTTGTCAAAACCTGCTTCAATAGCCTTTAGGGCAAGTTTGTATTGAAAATGAATATCTGCCACAATCGGACGGGATGGGTCGACAAGTTGACGGATTTTTTTCAGATTATCGCCGGCATCATGGTTTAACACCGAAATTCTGACAATATCACAGCCTGAATCATAGAGAGCATTTATCTGCAAGGCTGCAGTTTCGGCATCACGGGTGTCGGCAGTAGTCATTGACTGGACGGCAATCGGAAATCCGCCTCCGATTAAAACATCACCAATTTTTACTGTACGGCTTTTACGACGTTTGACAGGGTATTCTAAATTCATATAATTTAACCTAAATTATTACTTTGACCAATGACCAAAAAGTGATATAGTTTATTCGGTTTTACGCATTAATGCAACAGAAAGTTGGAATTATTTTGATTTGGCTCAAAAGAATAGCACCGTTTTTACTTATCGCAATATTGTATTTCGGAAACTCATATTACCAAAATATGCAGTCAGCCAAAGAGAAAGCCGATGAAAAACGGTATGCTCTTATCACCGCACAGGCATGGGTAGGGTCGATGAAACACCGTAATGAGCCGAATGAGTATATTTGTTTTCGGGATTCACTGCTTGAGGAACATAACCTGACCAATGATTCGCTTAAAATGTTTATTGAGTCTTACAAAAACAAAGCGGAAGATTTGGGAAATATGACAGCTTATATAAAAAGCTATGTTGATTCTTTACTGCTTATTGAAGACAGTCTGAGGCATGTTGCCGAT